>DAOVCZ010000137.1 GCA_030669775.1 Chloroflexota bacterium
ACGCGCAGAACGCTGGGGCATTTGGCTAAGCCTTCTAATGCAGAAAGCAGAGGCTTGGCAAAAACGTCCCAGGCGATTCCCGGAAGGGCATTTTCCTTAAGAGCTGATGGGCTATCCATAGCCAATAATTTTCCTTCGCGCATGATCCCGATTCGTCCACAGTACTCTGCTTCGTCCATATAATGGGTCGTTACTAATGCGGTTACGCCCCTCTCCACAAGTTCATAGATCAAGTCCCAGAAAGCGCGCCGCGCTGATGGATCCACTCCACTCGTGGGTTCATCCAGGAAAAGAAGTTTCGGATTGTGGACAATAGCTGTCGCTAAAGCGAGTCGCTGCCGCCAACCTACAGATAGATCTTGCACTCGAGTATGCTCATGGCCAACCAGTTCCACCAGTTGAATAACCTGCTCCAACCGGGCAGGATCGCGAATCCCATATACTCCAGCATAGAATGAAAGATTTTCTGCCACAGTCAGTTCTTGATAGAGGGCAAACTTCTGGGACATATAACCAACCCGTTCTCGTATCTCTTCAGATTGGGAGATAATATCGAATCCCAAAACTTCAGCATGACCTTCAGTGGGTAAAAGCAATCCTAATAATAGGCGGATGGTAGTGGTTTTCCCTGAACCGTTTGGACCTAAATAACCCACTACTTCTCCTTGACGAACTGTGAAGCTGACCTGGTCAACAGCTGTAAATTCCCCAAATCGTTTTGTCAGACCTTCTGCGACAATCACTTCTTCAGCCATCGCTATCCATCACTGATAATTCCATAAAGATATCCTCTAATTGAGGGGGAACGACCTGTAAATGAGTCATCATGCCTCGATTGGCAGCGATTTCCTTTTCCAGGCGGTTTGTAATTTCTTCGTGTGCTCCAATGTGAACGCGCAGGTGGATCCGATCGCCGAACATTTGCGCATCCTCAACATCCGGATCTTGTACGGCCAAACGGCGTAATAAGGGCAATGGCGTGCCCCTTAGTTCCATTATCCGACCTCGAAGTTGTGCTCGGAGCTTATTCGGGGTCCCCTCAAGTAATAACCTTCCATCCTTCATGAAGCCTAACCTGGTGCAGCGCGAAGCCTCATCCATGTAGGGTGTAGTCACAAGCACGACAACATCCCCTCTGGCTGCAAGCCGGATGATCAGCCGCCAAAAATCCTGCCTGGTGACTGGATCAACCCCAGTGGTTGGCTCATCCAACAACAGGACTTGCGGTTCGTGAACTAAGGCAGCTGCCAAACCCAATTTTTGTTTCATGCCACCCGAAAGTTTCCCTGCCCAACGGTTTGTAAAATCCTCTAATCCGACAAATTCCAATATTTCCATGCAGCGTGGCTTCCATTCTTCTACCTTCAATCCACGCACCTCAGCAAAAAAACGCAGATTCTCAAGAACAGTAAGTTCTTCATAGAGCGAAAACTTTTGGGGCAAGTAACCAATCTGCGCGCGAGCCTGCTCAGTTTGTTTGATGATATCAAAACCAGCAATATTTATCTGACCAGAATCAACTTTGATCGCACCACATAGAAGTCGCATGGTAGTAGTTTTTCCGGCACCATCAGGGCCTACCAAGCCAAAAATCTCTCCAGCAGAGATGTTCAAACTGAGGTTCTCAACTGCACACAGCGATCTAAAATATTTATATAAATTGGATATTTTAATCATTTCAACCCTGGATCAAAATTTACATCTGCGGGCATTCCGGGTTTAAGTTTTCCTTCAGGATTTTCGATTTTAATTTTTATCGCGAAGACCGTTGACCGGCGACCTTCCTGGGTTTGAACGTTTCGGGGGGTGAATTCCGCCTGATCGGCAATATGGACCACAATCCCTGGAAAGATTTCACTTGGGTATGAATCCACATTTACTTGAGCCGTCTGTCCCAGCATTATTTCTCCATAACGATCTTCAGACACAAAAACAGTTATCGTAAGATCATTCAACTGAGCTAATGCAAATAAGGGAGCTCCTGGAGAAGCTACTTCACCTGGCTCAATGACCCTCTCCAGCGCAATACCATCAATCATCGATCTAAGAGTGAGCTTCTTAAGTTGTGATTCGAGCACATAAATAGCAGATTCAGCAGAATCAATTTGGGCTTGGGCAACTGCTAACTGCTCTTGGCTGGGATCTGCCATAGCAGCATCGAGGTTAGCCTGAGCAGTCTCTATCCGTGCCTCCGCTAAGGCGACATCATCAGGATCTGGGCCATCATCCAAGAGCGCATATCTCCGTTCTGCATCTGCCTTCTGAGCTTGCGCCATTGCCAAGTCTGATTCGGCTAATGCAAGCTCTATCTCATTGGCAATGCCTGTAAGATTGTTAAAACGCGTGACAGTCTTATCGTAATAATTCTGTGCTTCTGCGACTCTCCGCAGTAACGTAGCCCGAATAACATTGTCTTCCCTTTTATTCTCGTAAGGCTTAAATTTATCCTGAGCTTTATCTAGCTGGTCCCGAGCTAGAATAACTGATGCTTTCGCCTCATCGATATCCGCCTGGTCTGCTGGTGTCCTGAGGGAATCGAGTAGTTTTACCTCATGATCTATCGCTTTATCTGCTCGGGCAATCTCCTGGAGCGTTAATGCTGCCATTAATTCAGAATTGCTATAGAGGTCATCCAAATCTTGCTGCGCAGATAACAATTCCATCCGGGCTTTGGCGATCGCTAGTTGACGCTGTTCTTCTGGAAGGCCTGTGGCGACTAAATCATAATTAGCCTGAGCCTGAGCTAAGGTCGCCTGGACTTGATCTATCTGGGCTTGGAGTAATTGATCGTCAAATTTGATCAGAATCTGACCAGCTGTCACTGTGTCCCCTTCGTCAGCAAAAACTTCGAGCACCCTACCTCCAACTTCAGAGGCCAGATTTACAACATCAGCTTCAATCGTACCTGAGGCAGAAAGAGAACTATCCTCTTGCTGTGCTGCAGCATCCCAAAAATACCAAAAAGCAGCGGCTACCAAACCGATTATGACAATAATTGGGGCAATTCTTCGCAGGTTGAGATTCATGTGGACCTCCTATTGCGTGATAATTATTCTGTGAAAAACTTATAAAAGTTTTCCTTTATTTAATTTAACTCCCTTGGAAAGGTCAATCCAATCGCTTCTTGAAGCGCATCACAGCTATCGTCATAATCGCTATTCCAAACACAGTTAAGGCCAGAAACTCTTGACGAAGAGCTGCAAATCCAACTCCTTTAACCATCAAAGATCGAATGATCACCAGGTAATATCTCAACGGTATTGCATACGATATCCATTGCAAGACTTTCGGCATCGCCTCTAAAGGAAAGAAAAATCCCGACAGGAAAAGGCTTGGCAGTAGAATCATCCACACTGTCAGCATCGCCTCTTGCTGGGTGTTCGCCAATGTTGAGGCTAATAAACCGATCCCGAGACTTGTCATTAAGAATAGGGCGGAAAAAAGGAAAATTAGCCCAAGATTACCTCTAATAGGAACTTTGAACCAATATACACCGATAGCCAAAATCTCCACAGCATTAAACAATGCCAATAAAACATAAGGGATCAATTTCCCGACTACTAATTCCCAGGGACGAATTGGCGTCACAATCAATTGTTCGATTGTGCCGCGCTCACGTTCACGGACGATCGCCGTGGCAGTTAAGATAGAGGTCAACGCGAAAAGGATTGTTCCTATTACTCCAGGTATCATGTAATAGGAACTTATCAAATCAGGGTTGTACCAAACACGAGTGTGGACAATTAACGGTTGCGAAATAGGCGCTGAATGGATTAATCTGGCCTGGCGCTCTACCATGATCTCAGTTGCTTTTGATTGTCCAATTAACTGTGCAGCTGATAGCGCGGTAGATGCGCTTGTTGGATCACTGCCATCTAACACAAAGACCACATGGGCATTCTCTTCAGATTGTATCTTTTCGCCATAGTCAGGAGGGATAATTAGACCTGCTCGTGCATCGCCGTTATCAATTAGATCGCGCAGCGCATCTTCAGAGTCGACGTCGTATTCCAGACTAAAATAATCCGCTGCGCGGTATGCATCCAGTAATTCTCTCGCCGCTGGTCCTCGATTTTGGTCGTAAACAGCCAGAGGCACATTGCGAACATCATTCGTTGCTGCATAGCCCATCAGGAACAGCTGCATGACCGGGATGATCAACACCAGGATCAAGGTACGTGGGTCCCGGAGAATCTGTATGAATTCTTTGCGAATCAAGGAAATCAGCCTAATATTGAGCATTTCTATCCCTTCCGACGACAATTTTCAGTTCTCGAGATCGATGACAAGGATCTCGGCTTATCCGGATGTGCTTGTAGAAGACTTGATCATCCATATCAATTGACCATAACGCCATGTAAGTAAATATCGATGAAATAATCCATTGTGTTTTCACTCATCTCTGATGGCATATATTGTCCAATCAGAATCTCTGTCATAAAATAAGAGAAAAACATCCCAATAAATGCCCTGACCAGGATCGGGGCTGGAATTTCCCTTAATTCTGAGCGATCACTAGTAAAACGTCGGGCAAACTCAAGAACCTCTGGAAAAAAGATATCAAAAATTTGTGGGATGTGCTGTCCATTGAACTCAACCAATTCAATAAACATCAACTTCAGAAAATCAAGGCGATCATCCATATTGCTTACCAATCGGCCGGCAGCGTCTCTGACAAATTCTTCAACCGTCTCCCCCTGGGCTGCCTGTAAAGCCGGGATTACTTCAAAATATGGATGATGAGCGACGATGACATCGGTAAAGATTTGCTCTTTAGACTCAAAATGATTGTAGATCCCCCCTAATGCTATGTCTGATTTTTGGGCGATCTGTCGCATTGAAGTACCATGATAACCTTGCTCCAGAAAAAGACGATATGCGACCTGCGTGATCTCAGTTTTGGTTCGCTCCCCCTGAGTGAGAGTTTCCTGGTCCATGAATACCTCCATTATGAACGAACGTTCGTACATATGATAGACCAAGATTCGTCTTTTGTCAAATTAATAAACGAAAAACCAGCCGGTTAATCACCGGCTGGCAATTAGAATTGGACCTGATCTAACTTACATAGATCTGATCTGATTTCGCTGCGCTGATGAAATCATTGAGATGCAATCCTTCAACCGCATGCGTCCACCAGATGATTGTAACCCTGCCCCATTCAGTCAAGATGGATGGATGGTGATCTTCACCCTCTGCCAACTCCCCGATTCTGTTTGTGAATTCCAATGCCTCAACAAAATTGTCGAACTTAAACTGGTGAGCTAACCGTTTCACGCCCCCATTCTCAATAATCTCCCAATCCGGGACCTGAGGCAGATATTGATCTATCTCTGATGTACTGAGGGATGGGCCTCCTTTTGTAGGCCGAGTACAACTCATCGACTTAAGCTCATTCATTTTCAATTCTCGTTATTACCAATAATTCCACCGAAAAAATTGCTCGATGAGATAGCGTTCATTAAAGCGTAGCGACCTGGCGTAGAAGTGCCATGATGATCAGACTCAATTTCACGCCCTCTCCAGCTGACACTTCAAGTTCTGTGCCTTTTCTTTCGTTGTTCTTAATCCATAGAAATGCACCTGCCAATCCTACTAATGTGCCAATCAATGACCCAACGGCAAGCACGCGGGTCTCGTAGCTGATTCTGGGTTCTGCAATTGCGGTTTCGTCACTCATTAATTTCTCTCCTTGTGATGTGATTCG
>DAOVCZ010000222.1 GCA_030669775.1 Chloroflexota bacterium
GATCAAGAGGCATTGCAAGAAGAATTGGGTGACTTGCTTCTTCAAGTAGTGCTCCACGCACAAATCGCAAGTGAATATGGGGAATTCTCAATGGTAAATGTATTACAGAACATTCAAGATAAATTAATCAGACGCCATCCACACGTTTTCGGTGATCTGGATATTGATGACCAGCAGAAAGTACTTGAAAACTGGGAAAAATTAAAATCGGCTGAACGCGATGGTGTTGATAATGAAAAGAATGGGGTTCTAGATGGTGTCAGCCCAACGCTACCGGCTTTGGTGCAGGCTGAAACTTACCAGGAACGTGTCAATCGAGTCGGGTTTGATTGGCCGAATATTCAGGGTGTGTTCGAAAAAATTGCAGAAGAGATATCGGAAATCCAGGAGGCGGGATCAACAGAAGAGCGCGAAGCTGAAATTGGAGATCTGTTATTTGCCGTTGTGAATCTAGCGCGCTGGTTCAAGATTGATGCAGAAAGCGCCTTGCGCGCAGCAAATACTCGATTTCGCAACCGGTTTGAAGATTTAGAAGCTGAAGTAAGGAACCAGGGGAAAGATGTTTCCGATCTTACTCAAAATGAGTTGGACGAATTGTGGAATGCAATCAAGCAAAAAGGGCGGAAATAAGTTTATGCTGGCACTAATTGTTTTGTTCTATAGGCTTGCGGAAGAAGGCAATTGTTTTGGGGCGCAGGAAATACCAGAGGTTGATACCAACCGAGATGATGGCTGTAATAATTCTCCAGACACTGGATAATTGTTCTTCAGGAATGAGATCGCTAGATACTAGTAGGATAACACTTTGGAATGCATTCAAGCTGAAGTAGATGGTCAGCAATACCAGTAAGCTTAATCTGGCACGATCGTTGCCTCTGAATGTGCCAAACGCAGCAGATACAATTGCGATTGGTATTCCGGTAGCTAGACAAAGGGTGAGAATAGATATACTTTCCTGGTTAGAAGTGTTAGCAATGATGATCCCAGATCTTATTGCTGGCACAACACCAACCATAACTCCATCCCAAATCGTCAGTGCTGTCACTCCAAGCGGTCGTTCTGGTCGTTGGGGTATATCTTCAGTACCCATTGTCATCCAATGAAGTTTATTCTTCGTCAAACACATCTCGTTCGAGGTCTAAAGCATCCTTTAAGGATTGGGCACAACCTTCACTGCAAGTTATGAAGATCAAATCATAGCCTTCTATATCTGCCGCGCTTGAGCTGCTAGGGATCAAGGCGAAGATAGTTTTATCTTGCAGGGCTAGATTGAGCGAGACAAACTGGCCTTCTTTATCGCTGAGATCGACAGCTTGGCTGACTTTGGCACCAAAACCAAAGATATCTTCATCTTCTAGTATCTCTTGAGCACACCAGGCACAGGTATGAAGTAGGCGGTCACTATGCTTGTTGTTCATCACGAATAATTTTACCTGATCAATAATAGGTGTCAGGAAATTAATTATTATCTACATCGATAGGGGAACGGGTAGGAATATTCTTATAAAGGTTCAAATCGAGCAGTGAAATGGCGTAATAGTTCTGGCGCATATGTGATCTTCAAACCACGCACACTGTCCTTTCGGGCAGCGATCGCAGCAAAGGTATAAGCAACATAGTCCATATGGCTTTGAGTATAAACCCGGCGTGGTATTGCCAGGCGGACCAGCTCAAGTTTTGGGTAAACCATTTTCCCAGTCTTGGTGTCAAGGTGGGCAAACATCACTGAGCCTATTTCAACTGATCGAATACCTCCTTCCTGATACAATTCAACGCAAAGCGCTTGAGCCGGAAATTCATGTGGAGGAATATGTGGTAGGAAGGTTTTTGCATCGACATAAACTGCATGGCCTCCCGGGGGATTCAAGATTGGGATATCTCTTTCGGTTAATTTTTCAGCTAAGTATGCAGTTTGGGCAAGACGGTATGCTAGGTATTTCTCATCCAAACCTTCTCGCAAACCAACTGCAATTGCATCAAGATCGCGTCCTGCTAATCCCCCATAGGTCAAAAATCCTTCCCGTAGTATCAATTCATTTCCCGCGCGTAAGTACAAATCCTCATCGTTCATCGCCAGGAATCCACCAATGTTTACATGGCCATCCTTCTTGGCACTCATCGTTGCTCCATCTGTATAAGCAAATATCTCCCTGGCGATCTCTTGGGGCGATTTTTCGCTGTAGCCTGATTCTCGCAGCTTAATGAAGTATGCATTTTCAGCATACCGGCAGGCATCGATGAAGAATGGAATATTATTTTTTCGATAGATGGACGATACTGCCCGGATATTCTCCAGAGAAACAGGCTGCCCGCCGCTAGCATTGTTAGTGATTGTCAGCATTCCGAATGGGATCTTGTCTACTCCGGTTTTGGCGATGAAGTTCTCTAACTTCACCAGGTCCATGTTTCCCTTAAAAGGATGTCTGTCGTTGGGATCATAGGCAGAATCGATCACAAGATTCACCGGTACACCTTTTCTGGCGCGAATATTGGCATCAGTTGTGTCGAAATGAGTGTTTGAAGGCACAGATTGACCCTCCATCAACAGTAGCGAGCAGAGGATGTTTTCTGCAGCCCTTCCTTGGTGGGTCGGAACAAAGTAATGGAAACCAAAGATCTCTTTCATCGTCTCCGCGAGCCGAACATAAGAGCGGGAACCAGCATAAGATTCATCCCCTAACATAAGCGCTGACCACTGCTCTTGACTCATCGCTCCAGTGCCCGAGTCGGTGAGTAGATCGATGAATACATCCTCCGCGTTGATCCCAAATATATTGTATCCAGATCGGACCAGTGCGGATTGCCTTTCCTCCTTGTCAATCAACCGGATCGGTTCAACCATTTTCATGCGGAAAGGTTCAGGGGGATGTATCGGCATTCAAAGCCTCCAAGGTATCTATGATGGTACAGTTTAGCATGCTTTATAAAGGATTCCAAGGATAAATATTATCAAGAATCATGCCTAATTTCAGTAAAGTATAATTTAGAAATGCGCCGGTTGACATTTCTCCACGTTCTCGCTTTTATCATCTTAACCGCATCTCTCATCTTCCTGGCATGGGGTTATTATCCAGCACTGGAAGGCACAAAGAAACTTCGTGTTCCAGGCGTCGGTCAACAAAGCCTGGCATGGACCTCACGAATCAGGAAGGGTGAGACTGGCTCTCTGAAGCTGGATTTTGATTCGGCTGAATTGGGGATAGGCGGAATAGCTGCAAGTGGCTCTGAAACAAATAATTGCGAGAGCATTCGCCAATTTCCTCTCCATTATACTGACCATATCTTATTAGAAACCAGAGTTGAATTACCTGGAGTACTTATTCAACCCGGAGAGGAGTTAATCCAACCTCTCCAGTCTGGGGAGAAATTAACTTTCAACTGGCAATTCACACCGTTCGAAAGCGGTGAGATTGAGGGTGAGATATGGATATATCTCAATATACTTTCTGAAGACCAAAGCAACGATAGCCGCCATCCAATTTCGATCCTGAGTATCAACGTCCTTTCGATAGACTTGTTTGGGATGACTGGACGAACAGCCAGGATATTTGGGATAATGGGTGTATGCATTGCTCTCGTATTGTGGAGAGATTTAATTGGTGATTTTGCTAATCGTTTTTTGAATAGGCAAAGAAATCCATAGCAATTGGGTTTAGTTCTGGAGTCAGATTTATTAAAATGTTATCTATTGTCCACTTCACCCTCGGTCCCGTGAT
>DAOVCZ010000199.1 GCA_030669775.1 Chloroflexota bacterium
CGAACCAACTTCTTTTTCTTGTTTACATCGACGACTGCCTGGTAAAGATTAGTTGGATTGCGCTGGGCAAGTTCAACCACAGTATCCACACCGGCTTCTTCAAGCAAGTCAGAATACTCTTCACCAACACCTTTAATGCGAAACAGATCAGCTAAATTAACCCACTCAAGGATAAGGGTCTTTGTGATGCCAGATTTGTCAGCAATCTCTTGACGCCCTCGCGGTGTTTTACCCCTTTCTAAGAGGGTTTCGGTGGTGCTAATCCCAATCATTTTTAGTTTCGTTGCATATTTCTGCCCAATTCCTTCAATCTTGATTAGTGAGGCCATATTATTTCTCCTTATGAATAATGATTGTTGATTTCTTACTTCTTTGAATTTCCAGCTTCCAAAGCCTAGTTCAGTCCTCGGTATCAGGTTCAGCGAGTTCTGAAACTGTGTGATCATCACCATGATCGCTCGAATGACCACTTAATTCCGATTCAGGTACCTGCCCAAACTCATGAGCTCCTTTTGATTTCGCCTGGAAGATAATCAGCAACCAGACCGCCAAGATGACAATACTCAGGAAGAGCATCCATCCCCAATCGGTTAAGTTGATCAGTCTGATCTCATCAACCGGTTCTTCCTTGAAGACTGTAATTGAATACAGTCCACTTGTAAAATAATATCCTATTGCTGAATAACTAATCAATTGATCTCTCCTTGTGCTGAACCAGCATGCAAATCAGCTGCAAGGTCAATAAATTGCAAAAACTGTCCTCCCTGCATTCAATTGGAGGCAATTGTATCATAATCATGTTTTATTCCCACGGACAGATATCCTTTGGAAAATAATCCCGATTTGCATATCCATATATCTCCGATCCTAAAGGCGATAAAATTTCCTTTGAATGATTTTCAGCGAATTCTTGAGCGATTTCACAAGCCCTGACAAGCCCCTCAATTTCATAACTCTCCCTGAATACCGATGCCAATTCTGCATACATGTGTCCAAACCCCTGGGACGAGTAGTTCTTCTCTAATAAATCGAAAGTTAACCTTGCTCGATCGTCATCTCCCGAGATAAGATGCAAGACCGCGATTTTATAAAGGGAATAAGCGGAAAGATTGGCAATTTCCTGCTCGGGATCCTGCCAATCAACCAGATTTGGATCATAAACTACTCTACCGTAATCGATCAAAGCCTGGTCGTAATTCTCAACTTGAGCTGCATCTTCAGCATCATGAAGCACATGGATACGATAAAAGGATGGCCCAGGAATATCCTCGTAGGTATCCCATGAGGATGTTGCGTGGTTGTAAGCCCAGTGCCGAATCTTAGTACGATTCGGACCAGCCCCTACGGAATTGAAGCCTCCACTCCCTATTTCGATATCAAATATGCCATCATCATCCGGATCTATTATGCGGATGTCAGGGGATGGTAATTCATTTGTATTCCCAACCAGTAAGTTGACAAAATTTTCCCCCTGCCAACTCAATACCTGGACATCTTCAAAACATGTGTGAGCACCACAATTAGGAGAACTGGTTACAACTTCACCTAGCCCATCTGAGTTCAAATCCTGCAGGTAGCGGATACCATACGCACCTTGGTTATCTGGTGAATCCTGACGGTGCTGTAAACGATATCCATCTTCCTGACACACGTAGATCAGAAATGTTCCACCCGGCACAATAGCACTCGATTGCGGATCAATGATTGAAACTACAACCTCGTCAATACTTTTGCCCGTCAAATCAAAGGTGGCGACTGCCAATGGTTGGTTGGCTACACCAGCAGAATAAAGCTCATGATCTAATTCCTGTGTTGATCCACCAGAATTGAGGAATTCAAGGATTGCCTGGGGATATCCCAAGAATTCGAGCTCTGGTAGCTTCACACCTGACTTTGGTGCAACACATACAGCCTTATTGGGTATATTTTCATGAGAATCTGAATTGATCGTTGTATCTAATGGTTTGGTCGTTTTCATGGATTGCAATTCTGACGGAGGAGATGATGTCTGGATTGCTTCAATTGTTGGTGAGGATGGAGTTGAATAACAACCGGTAACAAATATAACCAGAATAACTCCCAAGACAACAACTGGTCGATACCCACAAACTTGAATCCCACCTGGTAAGAGATAAGTTTTCACAAAACCCTTTCGCAATTTCTTCAATGGATTGAAATAACTGGAAAAATCATTATACTAAAGTTGGATTAACTCGATGGCCAAACGAGTGACCTATATCTCCGGGAAACCAGCCACTCATACGGGGCTGCTTTCCCGATTCTTACCTCCCATACATGAAGGCATTGCCTCCAATTGGATCGCTGACAACTTGGAGAGCGGATCCTGGGTGTTAGATCCCTTTGGCACCTCACCAGAATTCACCCTCGAAATAGCACGTACTGGATGCAAAGTATTGGTTTCTGCCAATAACCCAATTGCGCGGGTTATGTTGGAACTTGGTGCTAATCCACCAAAGGAAGAGGACTTGCATTCAGCTTTGGCAGAATTAGCTGCTACGCGAGTAGGTGATGAGCGACTGGAGAATCATCTCCAGCAGCTCTACCAGACAAATTGCACCCAATGTGGTCAACTGGTGTTCGCCCAAGCCTTCATCTGGGAACGTGAATCCACCGCTCCACAGGCAAAAATCTATGAGTGCAATCATTGTGGGGATTCAGGTGAACATCCGGTAAATCAGTCAGATATAGAGCTGGCGCGGAGCTTTACCGCCTCTTCATTGCATCGGATGAGAGTTTTGGAAAGAATCACACCGCCCGGTGACTCTGAACGGCATAATGTTGAGGAAGCCCTCTCTGTATATTTACCACGAGCGATATATGCTTTGATTACTTTGATCAACCGTCTAGATGGTTTGGTGGTGTCCCCAAAGCTCAGCGAACCGACCGAATCAATCAGGTATAAAAGCCTGATTGCATTGGTATTGAGTGCCTTGGACAAAGGTAATAATCTTTGGTCATACCCCTCTGGAAGACCAAGACCAAAGCAATTGTCATCATCTCCTCGCTTCCGGGAAAACAATCTTTGGTTTATCCTTGAAGAAGCTGTCGATCAGCTTGCCGGAGGGCAGAAATCGGATCCGTTTTCGATCTATCCCCAAATCCCACAAGACAGTGGAGGCGTAATTCTATACGAAGGACCTCTGCGAGATCTATGTGAAAATCTTGTTAATTCAGAACCTGGTCCTGCTATCGATATTGTGGCGATAATGACTACTATTCCTCGACACAACCAGGCATTTTGGACACTGTCAGCATTATGGGCTGGGTGGATTTGGGGTCATGAGGCAATCGGATCGTTCAGTTCTGTTCTCCGTCGTCGTCGTTATGACTGGGCATGGCATTGCACAGCTCTCAGCTATGCATTCAATTCGCTGGCGGATATTCTTCAGCAAAAGGTGCCATTTTTCGGTGTAATCGCCGAAGCAGAATCAAGTTTCATAAATGCAGCAGCTATTGCTGTTGGACGGGCTGGATTTTCTCTAAATGGGATCGCATTACGCCCTGATAGTAAACTCGCTCAGATTCATTGGGAGTATGATCCGGAATCTCAAAATTATTATCAAATTACTGCTCCTGCGCTCTTGGAAGATCATTTCCGCGAACTGATTATCAATGAAGGCATTGAATACTTAAAAAAACGCGGAGAACCAGCCCCATACCTGTCAATGAACACCTCTGCATTAATAACAATTATTAAGAACCAAGGATTAACCAGAGATCTGCAGACTTCATCTGCAGATGAATATTCTCGTATTCATGAATTGATTGAAAACTCGTTTTCATTCAAGCACGGTTTCATTCGTTATGGTGGTGGAGAAAAATCACCGGAGAGCGCCAGTATCTGGCACCAAGAAATCAAGAATCCGACCACCTTGCTCTCCGACCGGGTTGAAGTTGAGGTCCTTCAAATAATGAGGGATCACCCTCAGCTCAATCATCATCAAATTGACCAATCAATTTGCAAGATATTTACAGGAATAATGACCCCTCCATCTGAATTAATCAACATTTGCATTGAATCTTACAGTTCTAAAAAACATCTTGAGAAAGGAGAGATTATTTTACGTGA
>DAOVCZ010000241.1 GCA_030669775.1 Chloroflexota bacterium
TATATGGATGTTTTCTATCGTGAGGGGTATACGGATATCGAAATGGAAGCGGGACCCTATTTATCCGCAATGTATGAAATGTACCGTCCTCAACGCCATCCAGTAAATGAAGTCCTGAATCTATATGGCATTCCGTTTGACGTGGGAATCTTGCACTACGCATCCGATACCCCGCTCAGCAAAGGGAGAAATCTTGGCGCAGGAAGCTTATCCTATTATGGAATGGATTCCACCTATGGAGTAACCGTAGCTATTCTTCGGCGGATTTTCGATTTAGAGAGGAATCGCCTCCAGAGCCAGGGTAAACCCACTGGTTAGTCACCCCTAAACTTCCTGGATTAATGCTGAATTCGGTTTGAGATATTGCCCAGACCGTACTGAATTTTATTTCTATTTATTGGGGTTATTCGCTGACTGCTTTATCGGTGATCTCGAGAGCCTTGTCGATAACCTTAAAGCCTTCCGCCAGCTGCTCTTTATTGATAATCAAAGGTGGGTTGACGTGGATCACATTCCAATGAACAAAAGTATAAACACCATTATCTAGTAGATGCTGGCGCAATCGGTCCATCTCCGGGGAAGAAGCATTGTAGGGTGCCATTGGTTCTCTTGTTTCCCGATTTCTTACTACCTCGATCGCGCTGAAGAGTCCAATGGAGCGCACCTCGCCGACAGATGCATGCTGCTCACCAAGATCGTTTAGGTGACGGCGCAGGACAGTGCCCATCTTTTGCGCATTTTCTACCAATCGATCTTCCTGGATCACTTTAATCGTCGCGATGGCAGCTGCCATGGAAATCGGGTGCGAGTTGTATGTCAAGCCCCCATAAAAGACTCTTTCGTCGAAATATTCTGCGATTTCCTCGCTCATCGCCACCGCGCCCAGTGGAGCATAAGCAGAGGTAAAACCTTTCGCCATGGTCATCAAATCAGGGACAACCTTCCAGTTATCCACTGCGAACCATTTTCCTGTGCGACCAAAACCACTCATCACCTCATCGCAAATCAATAAGATCTTGTACTTATCGCACAGCTCGCGGACACCTTGCAGGTATCCATCTGGTGGGATGATGATCCCATTCGTGCCGGTCACAGTCTCAAGCAAGATCGCGGCGATCGTCTCCGCTCCTTCATAGGTGATCATCTCTTCCAGGTGATTGAGATAATCTTGAGTGAAGTCATTATCAGAAATATCCGGATTTAATCGATGAAACGTGGACCGGTAGCGATATGGATCCAGAAAGTGGACTACGCCAGTCATCAAGTTCGGTTCCCAGGCCAGTCGGCGTGGGTCGCCGGTTAAAGACATCGCGCCAGCCGTCGCTCCGTGATAAGAGCGATAACGAGCGAGAATCTTGTGCTTCCCAGTGTAAGCACGGGCAATTTTTATCGCGTTCTCATTGGCTTCCGCGCCACCGAGAGTGAAAAAGAAGCGATTGAGGTTACCAGGAGTGATCTCCGACAGCATCTTCCCCAGGACAGCTCTGGGTTTGGTTGTCATGGAAGGCGCGGCATAAGGCAACCGCCGAGCTTGCTCAGCTATCGCCTCGATAACTCTTCGGTCACCATGACCGATATTGACGCACATCAACATCGAGTTGAAATCCAGGTAGCGCTTCTTATTCGCATCCCAGAAGTAAACTCCCTCCGCACGGGTGACCGGAATTGGAGAAACGCTGCCTTGTGCGGACCAGGTCCAAAAACTGTGTTCTAAGGAAAGCGGTAGGATTTCAGAGTCAGGTATCTCAATCATTGCTACCTCTTGGATGTTGGAATTTTGGTGTCGCTAATCGTATCATAATGTACTGTAAAATTTGACAGATTTATGTGGGCTGGTTAATATCTCTTGGTTTATGGTGGGATAATATTGGTAAATCTGAATTTTTTCTTACGATCAAATCTTCATATAAAGGAGTATTAAATGTACGATTTTCTACTTGCAGTCCATAATATCTTGCGTTGGATAGTATTATTCTTGTTGATCTTGGCTTTGGTAAGGGCATACTGGGGGTGGTTCGGAAAGCGGGAATGGACGTCAACAGATAGGAGAGTTGGTACTTATTATTCCGTATCTTTAGACATTCAATTATTGCTTGGTCTGATCTTATATTTTGGGCTCAGTCCTATTACTAGGATCGCTTTCAGTGATTTCGGTGCTGCCTTAGCGAATACAGACTTACGCTACTTCGTCTTCGATCATGTTCTGATGATGGTCCTGGCTGTGATATTTGCTCATGTAGGTGTGGCGACCGCGAAACGCGCCGCTGAACCGGTTATTAAACACCGCCGCTCAGCGATCTGGTTCAGCCTCTCATTGATCGCTATATTGTTGGGTATGCCCTGGTTCCGACCCTTGCTGCCAGGATTCTGAACTTGGCAATTAAACTCTTACCTTGTTGACCCTTTGGGTTTCGTGAACCCGAAGGGTCTTGTTTTATTTAAACTTGGTAGCGGACCACCGTGGGATTGTGGATTACTTGTTCAAAGTGCCGTCTTATAATGATGAAACCACAGTATGCTGATGTTGTTGGGAATCGGGAGATGTTATATACTGGTTACATATTAGAAGCTCATCCGAGTTAACAACATCATTTGAGAAATCTTTAAGGAGGCTTACCATGCAAACCTTCGTTCTTATGACCAAGCTCGCCCCAGAGATGTCGAAGCAGGTAAAAGACCAAGCAAGACTTGGCAGGGTGTGGTTGGATCAAGTCAAGGAGAAATGCCCAGAGGTAAACTTTCTAGCCCATTACGCATTACTTGGTCCCTACGATTTTCTCGACATCTACGAAGCCCCCGACGAAGAAACAGCTGCCAAGGTCTCATTGATAAGTCTTCAATGCGGTGCCTTCCAGGCTGAGAGTTGGGTAGCCATCCCATACAAGCGATTTATAGAACTGGCTGAAGAGATATAAGAGCATAGGCAGGGCGTTTATATCAGCATTGCAGCATACTGAATATACGCTCGATAAATATTGATTTACCTACAATCTAAAAGGCGGAACCAATCAAGTGCCTATTGTTGGGTATCTTGAGCTGTTTAAGCGAAGTCTCAGGCAGGACCCGAATTCCCAGCTTACTTTTTTTATGGATTGACCCAACCACTTAGTAGACCGTTCAAATCATCTCTGTGGGTAGTTGTTGATCCGTTGCTCAGTAGCGGTAGCGCTCAGCGCGATCGTACAGCACATCGCGTCGTTGTTCCACCGGAGGTTGGGGGACAAGTTTCATAAAGATCCACGTGTACATCATCCCAAAGACGAACCCACCAACGTGCACAAAGAAAGCCACTCCTCCAGATGCACCACCTCCGGGAAAAACGGATAGTGCTCCATACACCACTTGCAGCACAAACCACAAGCCCAACACCGCCCATGCAGGCCAATCTTGA
>DAOVCZ010000138.1 GCA_030669775.1 Chloroflexota bacterium
ACAGCTTAGCCAGGGACGCCTCGGTTAGAGTGGCAGTGTAGCCTTGGATTTTGCCATCCACAACCTTCATTGTTCCCCCCGATGGTGGTCCGAGGATTGTTTCAACTCCTGTGAAGTATGTTTTTGGTGTATTTGCTGAAACCGCGCTGGTCGAAAACACCAGGGTCAGCAGCAGCAAAGAGACAAGTACAAGGAAGAATTTCTTATTTTTCATGATCATTTCTCCTATTAATTTTTTCAACATCGTAAAGATTTTAATAATGGGGCGGAATTTATTTTCTGGTTTATTCATCACCTCCTTGAATGGCTTACCATCAGTTATATGCACCGCTCTGTGACCGATTCACCTATCAAGCGTCCTGATTGCGCTAACTTTCACCTTCAACGCTTCTCCCGGAATCGGCATCCTTTTTCACCTGCGCAATCCTTGCCTGCAGGTAATCGAATACACTCTCCAGGTCTTTGAAACTCAGGCGTTCCTCGCTGCCTGGTTTTTCCAGAGAAGCACGCCATATTAGTTTTTCTTGGTTCTTTTCTGACCACAAGCGCAGAAGGTAGGAGAGATAGCCGCTTCGCTTTTCTGCCATGGGTTTCATTTGGCTAGGGTATCTTCACTCTGCCTGCGCGGTGGCCATCGCAGCCAACAGCTTAGCCAGGGACGCCTCGGTTAGAGTGGCAGTGTAGCCTTGGATTTTGCCATCCTGAATGGTAACCACACATTGATTATCAATGGATTCCACACCTATCTGCTTGAGGCTGTCATCTGTATAAGTGAGAATGGCAGAAACTTGATCCCCTTCCACGTTTACATCATTAATCTCACCCGCGCCGTGAAGAGAGGCCAGATTGTCATACCAGGCGCGAATCTCTTCCTTACCCGTGAATATGCCGTCATCTCCCTCAATGGGTGGTGGGACGAGCTGGATGACGGCGTCATCGGCCAGTAAGGTGAGCGCCCCCTCCACATCGCCAGCGTTCTGGGCATCAATAAAGCCCTGTACGATCGACTCTGGTTGTACATTAACCGAGGATCCAACAGTAGTAGGCTGGCAGGCGCTTGAACCCAGCAACATCACCAGCGTACAAAATGCTATGAGGAACCGCATTATTCGTGGGAATTCGTGATTATGAATCTTAATACCTCCTGTTTTGTGATGACTTTATAGAATTGAACTCATTCTAGCGATCAAACGTAGGGAAATCGTGGGGTAATTGGGGATATAATGAAAAATATATGGATTGACCGATCGCTGATACCTGCAGCAAGGGGATGATATGCCCCAGTTAGAGATTTCTCTTTTGGGAACTTTTCGAGTTACATTGGATGACCAACCCGTTACAGGTTTTGAATCCAATAAAGTGCGTGCCCTATTGGCATACCTGGCAGTTGAAGCAGATAGATCGCACAGCCGTAGCAAACTAGCTGGCATGCTGTGGCCGGATATGCCCGAAACAACCGCTCTCAGTAATCTGCGCTACGCTTTAGCCGATTTGCGCACAGCGATTGGGGACCGGACTGCCCAGCCCCCATATCTCAGAATCAGCCGCCAAAATATTCAATTCAACACCAGTAGCGAAAACTGGTTGGATGTGCGCGTTTTTGAGGCTTTGTTGGAGGCAAGCGAAGGTAAAACTTCAGATATGACGTCACTGAGCCAGGCAATGGGTTACTATCGTGGCAGCTTTTTAGAGGGATTCTCGATTCCTGATAGCATAGCCTTCGAAGAGTGGGTGCTACTCAAACGAGAGCGTCTCCACCAGCTTGTCCTTAAAGCTCTGCAGCGATTATCCGATTATTACGAAATTGCCGGTGATTTCGAGCAGGCTCAAACCTATGCTGCGCGGCAACTCGAACTGGATCCGTTGTTGGAAGAGGCTCACCGTCAATTGATGCGCCTAATGGCATACAACGGCCAGCGTAGCCTGGCAATCGCTCAGTTCGAGGCCTGCAGACGGGTCCTGATAGAAGAACTAGGAGTTGAACCTGCGGAGGAAACCTCACATCTTTATGAAGAAATCCGTGACGGTACGCTTTCTATTCCTCCCAGACCCCCCGCTTTCCTATGGGATGTCCAACCGAGAGTAAAACAACGCCCCCTATTTGTCTCACGTGGGACCGAGTTGAATCGTTTGGACAGGGCTCTTTCCCGGGCTAAGGTGGGAGAAGGACAGGTAATTTTCGTCACTGGGGACCCTGGCCAGGGGAAAACCGCGCTGGTTCACGAGTTTTCACAACGCGCCCAGGTATCTCACCCAAACCTGGTATTGGTCATGGGCAATGGACAGGCTTATTTTGGTACAGGCGATCCATATCTTCCCTTCCGGGAGATCCTGGAAATGCTCACAGGTGAGGTTGAAGATCGCTGGGCAGCAGGATCCATCAGCCAGGATCACGCCCATCATTTGTGGCTACTCACCCCAGACTCGGCGGAAGCCATTGTTGAGAATGGGCCTGCGCTGATCGACACCTTTGTTCCTGGCCTGCCCTTATTAAGTAGAGCTTCTCAGGCAACCCTTAAGACACCCAATTGGCTGTACCAGCTAGAAGAGATCGTTGAATCTCACCAACAAGCGCCACCCGGCCCACAACCACAACAAGAGGACTTGTTCCACCAATATGGCAAAGTGCTACGGACGATCGCGCGCCAGACACCCTTGCTGATATTTCTCGATGATTTACAATGGGCAGATCGAGGCACGCTTGACATGTTGTTCCACTTAGGCCGGCAACTTTCCGGCGCGCGCATTCTGATCGTCGGCGCATTTCGACCAGAAGGAATCCTTCCGGAACTTCCTGATAGCCGCCACCCACTTGCGGCTATGAGTAACGAATTTCAATTATTATTTGGCGACATCTTCATCAATCTTGATGAATTGGAGGGTCAAGAATTTGTCAACGCTTATCTCGACAGCGAACCCAATCGCTTGGGGAATACTTTTCGAGACAAATTGTACCGACAAGCCCGTGGTCATCCTTTGTTCACGATTGAGCTATTGCGGGGGATGCAGGAACGCGGGGAACTTTCCAAGGGTGAAAATGATGAATGGATCGAGTCACCTTCGATCAACTGGGATAAACTTCCACCAAGGGTTGAGGCCGCCATCGGCGAGCGCCTCAGCAGGTTGCCCGAGCCTTTATGGGAACTTTTACAGGTCGCCAGTGTAGAAGGCGAACGATTCACTGCAGAGATCGTCGCTCATGTGCTAGAGATTGATGAGAACCAAATCATTAAGCACCTGAGTGATGAACTGGATCGGAGATATAAATTAGTACGCGCCGAAAGTATCGGGTATATAGATGGGAAACGTCTCTCTCGCTACCGATTCCATCATGTTCTTGTTCAGAGGTACCTCTACATAGAGCTCGATCGAGTGATGAGGCCCCACATGCATGATCGGATTGGGGCAGCTTTAGAGGAACAGTACGAGGATCACAGCGAGGATATTGCCGTACGGCTCGCGCGCCATTTTCAAGAAGCTAAAATCCCTACTAAAGCCATTGATTATCTAGCACTGGCAGGAAATCGTGCGGTGCGGCTTTCTGCCAATGAAGAAGCGATTACACACTTTTCCAAGGCTTTAGCGCTGATAGAAATATTACCTCAGACACAGGAACGTGATTTGCGGGAACTCAACTTGTTGAACAGCATAAGTGTTGCGCTGATGATGGCCAGGGGATATGCCTCTCCAGAATTGGGTCAGGCCTGCGACCGAGCGCTGCTGATAATTCAAAAAACTGAAGAAAAACCAGAGCTTTTCCCCATGATCTGGCATTTGGGAAGCTACTATGGTATGCGAGCGGATTACTCGACATCGCTCACCCTTACTCGACAGTTGTTTCAGTATGCTGAACACTACGATGATCCGCTGCAGACGCTCTTGGCAAACTGGGGATTGAGCTTTGTCCTGCTCCGTATGGGAGAATTGGAAAAGGGTTTATTCCATTTGGAAGAGGTGATCAATGCATATGACTTAGAACAACACCGTGAGTTAGCCTACATCTATGCCACAGATCCGCTGGTAGCTTGCCTCTCGTGGTCCTCCTGGGCTCTTTGGATGCTCGGTAACCCTGTTCAGGCAAAACAACGCAGTCAGGAAGCAATCAGCCATGCACTCAGTTTATCCCATCTCGGCAGCCAGATATTTGCTCCGGGAGTTGCTGCTTACTTACACTTGTTTAATAGGGAGTTTGAAACTGCCTTGGAGTTGATCGAGGTTTGTACAGCTTTGGCAATTGAACACAAGCTTCCCTTCTGGTTAGCAACCTTATCCCTTTTACGTGGCTGGGCACTTATCGAACAAGGGCAGATTGAAGATGGGCTGGCAGAAATGGGTAAAGGATTGCAAGACTTCCGCATGGTGGGAACAAGGGATTTGTTGTCGCTGTATCTTTCCCAAATGGCTATGGCTAATGCACAAGCCGGTATGGTAGATGAAGGATTTGACAAGCTCAAGGATGCAGAAACTTTTATCCAAGAGACAGGGGAACGCTTTTACGAGGCGGAACAACTGCGGATCAAGGGGGAAATGTTGCTAATGCAATCGCAGGAAAATCAGGAGCAGGCAGAACAATGCTTCCGGAAAGCAAAACAAACAGCCATCCAACAAGGTGCAAAATCCTGGGAATTACGTGCGGCCTTGAGCCTGGGACATTTGTTGCATAAACAAGACAGGCAGCCAGAAGCCCGGAAGCAATTAGAGGATGTTTATGGTTGGTTTACTGAAGGATTTGAGACACCAGACTTGAAAGAATCACAGAGGTTATTAGAAGAATTAAACTAAACGTAGAGATCATTTCTGGCGTGTCCTCTGGCCCAATTGATTCATTACATATTTAATACCATACGACGGTCTATTCCCATTAGATGCGTTTGCCCTGAAAGTAACGCCAGCGTTACTTGACGATTTCTGGTGATGAAATTCTCATTCTGAAAAGTACTGCTGAAGTGACATATTTCCCCTAGATCGGTGTTCGAGTCAGGTCCACATAGGGGCACAAAAAATCGGAGTGTCAAGGTGCGATCAGTATTCAATGGGTAGAATGATTGATCTTCTTGACACTTTGTTTTTCGTGTCTCATGACTTTTTCTCAATGTACTGCACTCCGCCAATGCCTTCAAAATCTGCATCTTGCGTCCACAGAGTGGCATTATTCCCGCGCGCGGTTGCCAGAATGATGCTGTCAGCCATGGCAATCTTGATTTCGGATGAAATAGATGCGGCATTGACCGCGATTTCCCGGGTCAAATCGGCGATAATACCAAGTGACATGATCCCAATGGCTTGTAGTGCGTCTTCTTCTCCGCGCTGAGCTAACATACGCTTGAACACTTCGTACATACAAACTGTCGGCACAACCAGGGTGTCAGTCGCTTTAACAACTGGCGCAAAGAAACTTGCGTTCGTGCCTCTGGCAAAATACTCCAGCCAACCCGAAGAATCGACCACGTTCATAGTTCGCGATCTTCCTTTTCCCGTTGGGGATCGGTGTCAATGCCTTCAAATATTCCTTCTGTTTCCTCAATAGGAGGCACAATCACCACTCGCAACGTGTTGTTGTAGGGTATGAACATAATTTTTTGCCCTGGTTTGAGATTGAACTGCTCACGAATAGGGCGAGGAATTACCACCTGGTATTTAGATGAAATTGTAACTGTATTCATGCTTTACCTTTCCCTATCGAATAAGAAATG
>DAOVCZ010000163.1 GCA_030669775.1 Chloroflexota bacterium
CTCAGCGCTCCCGATCGGGCACAGGCAGAGGACCAGCTATGCAAGTCGGTTGAAAAGTATGCTCATAGGGCTTCCAATTTTGCCGATTGGTTGGAGGGCAACATCCCTGAAGGTTTAACTTTGTTTTTTGTTCATGGGGATCACCTGTGCAAGTTCCACAAGCTAAAACTCCCAACGAGTAAGATTACTCATTGGGAGTACTGATTTCAATGTCTTTTTTGTTGATAGTGGAGATTAGTCAGGCAAGCGACCCTTCAAATTTTCACTGGTAAAGGGTCCTGGCTCAGTGATTAACCGCCGGGCTGAATCCACCTGATCCCAGATATTCCAAAGAAGAACCCCTCGCAGGTGACCTTGATCTAGATAATACACTACCCCTTTTCGGAATGGTTCCTGCCAATCAGAGACAGTCTCCAGATTGGGATTCAACTCACCGACTGCTTCATATCCCAGATCAAACAGATCGGAATAAAAAGTCGAAAGGTGTTCGTAGGGGGTGGCTTGTCCAGCCATGTTCCGTCCTGCAGCCTGACCACCGGTCAAAGCGTTGTCTTCATGCTCCACTCGCTGGCGTATATCCAGTACCGGATTGTAAATATTTGCCACATCGCCGGCCGCGAAGATATCCGTTTGACTGGTTTGCAGGTATTTGTCAACCACGATACCGTTGTCGACCTCAATACCTGCGGTTTCTGCCAGAGATGTATTGGGTAGAATCCCGATCCCTGCGATCACATGATCGACGACGATCTCTCGACCTGATTTCATTTTAAGTGCAAATTCTTCCCCTCGCTGCTCAATATCGCTGACCAGCTCACCAGCCAACACAGCGACACCTTTTTGACGGTAGTAATCGTTTAAGAAGCTGGCCAGGTCGGCTGGGAAGAGCAGAGAACCAATGCCATTCTCTGGGAAGAGCATGGCCACCTCTTGTCCCTGATCACAGAGGGCAGAAGCCAGCTCTGAGCCAATAAATCCACCACCGATCATCGCGAAGCGGGATCTGCCCTCCGCCAGAGGACGCAGCCGCTGGAAATCGTCCAGAGTGCGGAAATAAATTACCTCGTCTCCGCCGAATGGCAGTTTGCGCGGGGAACCCCCAGTAGCCAGGAGCAGCTTATCATAGCTATAGCTCTGACCCTGATCATCGATAACCTGCTTACTTTGGGGATCGATCGTTTCGGCTTTTGTACCAAGGTGGATCTGAGCGTTTTCCTTTGAAGATTGGCGAAAAATCGTCTCCAGGAGTTTCCCTTTCCAGAGACCTTTACTCAATGGGGGTCGGTTATACGGAGGGTGGTTTTCGTCGCTGATCAATCCAATTGAACCGTTGGGATCTACCTCCCTGATACCGGCGACTGCTGCATCAGCAGTCATGCCTCCACCGATGATTAGATATTTGTAGCTGGGCATTATTCCTCCTAATTTTGCCAGATTATAAAATTTTCAACGATAGTCGAATTATAAATCCTGATTTTGCTTGCAAGTAAAAAAACTTGAAGCTTGGTAAGCAATGGTATAAATACTATCATAATAATCGTAATTAATATTGAAAGTTAGCGGATTTTAACTGATTGGCTAGCAATTAAATTTACTCTCTTCGAATAAGAAAGAGCCCTCGGATTAAATGAGGGCTCTAGAGGGTTGTTTGTACTTTGAGGGGAGTTAGGAAGGCAGGGGTACCTCAGGTAAGTTCTGCATCGCAGCCTTAATTTCTTCTTCGGGATAGGCATAATCTTGCAGCTCCTGGCTGAGATAAGCCTGGTATGCTCCCATGTCAAAATGCCCATGACCGGAGAGGTTGAACAAGATAATCCTTTGCTCTCCTTTTTCCTTTGCATCTAGGGCTTCATCAATTACGCCGCGAATGGCGTGGGCCGATTCAGGAGCAGGTAAAATTCCCTCCGCTCGAGTGAAGGTTACCGCGGCGTCAAATGTTGCCAGTTGCGGCACGGCGATAGCTTCAATATAACCTGCCTCGTATAGAGCACACAGGCTGGGGGCCATACCGTGATAGCGGAGCCCACCGGCGTGAATGGGAGGTGGAACGAAGTCATGGCCCAGTGTGTACATCTTTACAATAGGCGCCATTTTTGCTGAATCCCCATAATCGAAGGTATAGACTCCTTTCGTTAGCGTAGGTGTCGCTGTTGGCTCAATTGCAACCAAGCGGGTACGCTGACCATCCAGGAGATTCTGTCTGAGGAATGGATAAGCTATGCCAGCGAAATTGGATCCACCCCCGACACAACCAATGATTACATCCGGATATTCGCCAGCTAAATCCATCTGCTTCAACGATTCTTCACCGATCACAGTCTGATGCAGGAGCACATGGTTTAACACTGAACCCAGACTGTATTTTTTCGCTCCCCCGGAAGTGACAGCGACTTCAACAGCTTCCGAGATAGCGATCCCCAATGAGCCTGGGCTGTGAGGATCTTTCTCAAGAATGGATTTCCCAAATTGGGTACGGTCGGTTGGGCTGGGGAAAACCTGGGCGCCGTATGTTTCCATCATGATGCGCCGGTAAGGTTTCTGCTCGTATGAGATTTTGACCATGTAAACTTCCAGATCAAGGTCAAAGAACTGGCAGGCTAGAGCCAGAGCTGAGCCCCATTGTCCGGCACCGGTTTCTGTTGTGAGGGCTTTTGTACCAGCCGATTTATTATAGTAAGCCTGGGCGATGGCAGTATTGGGTTTGTGACTGCCGGCAGCGGATACGCCCTCGTATTTGTAGTAAATGTGGGCAGGTGTATCCAAAGCTTGTTCTAAACGGTGTGCCCTAATCATCGGTGTTGGACGGTAGAGCTTGTATATCTCACGCACATCCTCGGGAATATCGATGTAGCGATCCGAGCTCACATCTTGCATAATGAGTTCCATCGGGAAGAGCACGCTAAGAAAGTCCGGCGTTATCGGCTCCAAAGTTTGGGGATTAAGCACTGGGGTGGGTGGCATAGGCATATCAGCATTTATGTTGTACCAGGTTCGGGGTAAATCGGTTTTACTAAGTGTGTAGCGTGTCTGGTCAGTCATTTTTTGTTCCTCCGTCGAAATATAAGATTTGGATGGACTATCGCCCCGGCAGAATTCTGCCTTCAGCGGGGGGATGGGGGAATAAAAAACGCGCCCGTCCCCGGAAATGGGGACGAACGCAAGGTCCGCGGTACCACCCCTATTAGGCTGACGTGTCATTGGATCAAAAAACCCGTCGGTGCTGCGACGGGATGAAAAAGCCAGCCTCACTTAATTCGGGTACGGCCGATATCGGCTTATACCCTCTGCCTTGATAACGGTGGCAAATCCGGCGCAGGTTACTAAATTTCTCTCCATTCACCCTGCAACTCTAAGGTCCATTCAACGCTGACGTGCGGGCGGGATTTCCACCAAGCTACCGCTCTCTGACCGCCGGTTCGGCGCTTACTAGTCCTCTTCAAAGTCTTTGTTTATTAAGTTAGGTTGGATTATATGCGAAAGGAGAATTTTGTCAAGTGAATTTATTTGAATTTATTTGATTTGTCATTTAAACTTCAAAAGTGAACTGTTTAAACTTGAAATGTGAACCCTTTCCAGTTGAAAAGTGAACACCTGGCTAATTGAGGAAAAGTAAGCTATACCTATGGATTTCTCTAAATACAAAAGGAGGAATCCATGGCACAACTACATAAGCGGTTCTCCGATGAACAGCTCAGAGTACTCTTTCGAGGCTATTGCCAAGGGCAATTTAGCCGAGTGGATTTACAAGAGATGTTGGATATTGGGAAGACCCGTTTCTTTGCTTTGCTCAGTGAGTACCGTCGGGAACCAGAAACGTTCACCATCGCATATCAGAGAGCTGCGTCAACCAAGTTGTCTGCGGAGGTGGAAGCGGAAATCGAACTTGCCCTATTGCGGGAGAAAGAGATTGTTGAAGATCCAAACTTACC
Organism: Chloroflexota bacterium; assembly: GCA_030669775.1. Classification (GTDB taxonomy): domain Bacteria; phylum Chloroflexota; class Anaerolineae; order Anaerolineales; family UBA4823; genus PFL25. The sequence continues at coordinate 3,930 of DAOVCZ010000163.1, forward strand.
TATATCGGGATACAACTACACGGCGATCAAAGATCGTCTGGAGAAGAAGGGAATCCAAGTTTCGGTCACCACGATCATCAAGAGAGCGAAACAATTGGACTGCCACAAGCCACGCAAGAAGAAAAAGGTCCATGATCGGGAAGTGCTGACAGCTTCCATCGGTGCTTTGATTCAGCATGATTCGTCTCTTCACCAGTGGTCTCCTCTCTCCGATGAGAAATGGTACCTGTTCACTTCAATTGATGACTACAGCCGAAAGCTGCTGTTTGCTGATTTCTTTCCCAAGGAGACCACTTGGGCTCATATTCAAGCCACCCAGACCTTGATCCAACGCTATGGACTGCCCTTTCGTTACTATGTGGACTCCTTGCGCGTGTTTCGTTTTGTGCAAGGCCGGGATAGTTTATGGCGTAAGCATGTTCTGGAAACCGATGATGTGGATACCCAATGGCGTAAGATGATGCGTCTCTTAGGCGTGAATGTGGTCTATGCCCTCTCCCCACAAGCTAAGGGCAAGGTGGAAAGACCTTATCGCTGGCTACAAGATCGCATCGTCCGAACTTGTGTCTACGAAAATCTGTCCACCATTGAAGAAGTGCGCAGTGTACTGAAGGCTGAGGTCGATCGCTACAACAACCACCAGGTCCATTCCACCACGGGAGAGATCCCCAACATCCGCTTTGCGAGAGCTAGAAAAGAAGGCAATAGCCTGTTTCGCAAATTCAGCTTGCCCGAGCCTTACACCTCGCCCCTGGATGTTTTTTGCTTGCGCACAACACGCATGGTCAATGGTTACCGGCGTATCTCCTTATTCAATCACACCATCGAGGTCCCTAATGTCCCTTTGCGCGAAGATGTTGAGATTCACCTCACTCCAGATGAGCCCAAACAGCTTATGCACATCCGCATTTGGTGGAACAACAAAATGGTGCATTCCGTCTCTCTGCCTCTGCTCGGTTTCAGAGTCCACTTTTGAAGTTTATGGGAGTTCACTTTTCAAGTTTTGCTAACAATCGAAAGATTTGACCTCCTGTGTATCCCTTGCCTGCTCGCCACAACTGCCGTGGTTTATTCGGGGTCCTGATCGCTGAAGACTTTCTCTGC
>DAOVCZ010000192.1 GCA_030669775.1 Chloroflexota bacterium
TTAAAGCCTCTACTGATTCAGCCAGTTTCTTGAGATCGCGCTCCAGGGGAGGATTCATCGCATCCAACCAGTGGAGTGACTTGATGTAGAAACGCAGCTCTTCAGAAGGTTCAACATCCTCGATGCGGAAGGGTATGATTGGGATGCCCTTGTCAACCGCTTCGTTCAATTCACGCAAAACATACTGCGATTGATTAGAGTCCTCAGACAGCACCAAGACCATCACGTGGGCAGATTTAACAGCGTTGATTAGCGAAGCCGCGAAGGGTTGACCTGGTTGAACGTCCCTGGGAGCTATCCAGCAGCGGATCTTTCTGCTCTCCAGTGTGGCACAAACAGCATCGGCAACAGTTTTATCCTGGGACGAATAGCTGATAAAGACATCGTGGGCCATTATCAAATTGCCTTATTTATGTTCTCGTGATGCATGCTCTAATGGGTTAATCATTTGTCATCGCCCATAGTCTTAATTCTGATGTTGGAGTAGGTCGCACCCACAGGTTGTTCCCAATGTTGAACGATTCCGATTCTACCCGCGTGGTTAATTTCGGAAGGGAGAAATACGGAGGCTACTTTCTGGCCATCGGCGTATAAATTGGCTTCACCGCCAGCAATTTCAATCGTGATGACCCGCGCTGCCTCATATAAATAAAAATCCCCGAATTTACCCACAAGGAGGTTACCATCTTCATAGATGGAGTGTGCTTCAAAAGCAGCCCATCCGTTTCCGTCTGTCGTGCTCCCATAATGGACCATTAGACAACCGTAGGAAAAGCCGATGCCGTCTCCATAAACGATGAACATAGCCGCTCCACGTCTAGAGGCATGGGTCACCTCGGCGGTTAAGATGAAGTCGCCGGTGATGATCTCGTCAGACCAGGCGATGGTGTCAGATGATGGATTGGCGATGATGGTGTAGCTATTCTCCCCCGACTGGCGCCAGAGGGTTTCACTGGGAATATTGAATGAAAGTGTTTTCCAGTCACTCCATCCGGATTCTGAAGAAGCTTCTGGAGATAGAGTTGGTTCAGGGTTTGGTATATCAGATGGATCGGCAACCAATGCAACTGTGGTAGATGTGGGAGAGGAAGGTGCTGAATTCAACCTGGGTACGATCCATAGGCCAACAACTCCTAGGACGATTACCGAAGCGAGACCGATTAGGCCAATTGCCCATACCGGGAAGGATTTTTGCTTCTTTGAAGGCAAAGTAACTTGTATCTCAGTTTCTTGTGGTGGATCTTCCTCCCCAACGGATAGTAAAGCCTCTACTGATTCAGCTAGTTTATCCAGGTGGCTCTCCATCGGCGGAGTCATTGCATCCAACCAATGGATGGATTTGATGTAATAACCCATCTCCTGGGATGGTTTAACGTCATCAATTCTTAAAGGAACAATCGGTATTCCGTTGTCAAATGCTTCCCCTACCTCCTTAACGACTTGTTTAGACTGATTGGAACCATCTGAAAAGACGAGAACAAAGACTTTACTATTACTTATCGCCTCGACAATTGCTGCTGGCCAGGATTGGCCCGGTGAAACATCCCGGGGGGCGATCCAGCATCGAATGCCCTGTTTTTCAAGTGTGCCACAAACCGCATCAGCAACCGTTTTGTCCTTTTTAGAGTGACTGATAAAGACATCATGGGCCATGTTCTTTGTCCTCCAAGATGCTCGATCGATTGATTGAAGAATGTCCTATAAAATTCTTCCCAATAGATTTCCTACGAAAACGTTTCTCATTAATACCGCTCAATCTGGAATCCCGCCCGCGCCAGTGAGCGCGGTAATCCGCGCACAAAGCGCCGATTTTTTTCCTTCTCATCCTCCGGCAGTTCATCCCATTCGACCAGGTCGGGATTTATCTTCTTGTCCGCATCCCTCTCAGGTCCATATATCCAACCTGCTTGTTTGCGTTGCCGGCACCAGCGCTCATGCTCCTTGCTCGACATAACTTCAACCTCTTGAGGGGAGAAATCCAGTTCTCCTGCTTCCCAATCGCGCATTTGGGCGATACTGCACCCGGTTTCAGCGAGTGTTTTTCCGATGTTGGCAGCCTGTACCCGGTTGGATTCTTTCAATCTTTCTGGTAGCTGCTCCCAAGGGACGAGCGCTTCACTCTGCTCTGCGATCCCATTGTCTAGAGTCTGCTCGCTGAGATAAACAGAATGCAATTCACGTGCCAGAACCTCATGGGTACCGCCGAGCAGTAAATCAGCTGTACAGGTCTGATCGAGAAGACCGAACGCATGCAGTTCTTTAAATTTCCCTTGACTAGTATCACCATCCCCCAACAAGGTAGCCAGACCAGTATCTTCCACCATGCGGATCACAACCGGCACCTTGTGGGTCTTCATTTGTTGGAGCAGTGATAGGCCAGCATGCAGTCCAAGTGAGTCATCATCCAGGCATACATAAACCCGCTCCACATCGTTATGCTCAGAGGGGCTACGAAGGAATTCGGCTCGCAGGTAGTCTGGCGAATTGACCTCCATCTGCAGCGGGACTACATTACATACCTGCTCTAATTGCGGGAAGCGAACGCAGAGCGATTCTGCTTTCAACTGTGCATCTCGATCGATAACAGTGATCTGCAGGCGGTCGTTCTTTGATAGGTTATTCTCGCGCCACTGCTTGATGGCATGCAGAACCACACTTTCTCCCAATTTCCCCATGCCAATTACCAGAATGTGGCTCGGTGTTACTTGACCCCCTCGATCTCCCACAGATTGTAAGATCAGGCGTGCCCCACGAACATAAATATTGAACAACTCCAACCGATATCCAGATTGGTTCTGATCCCCCAATTCTTTCTCTCTTAGCAAATCATAAAGTTGTGGATCGACAATGTGAATTAGACAAGTCAGTACACCTGTCGTTCGCCCCTGCACCAGTTCCTCGGCGTGGACTGCGACTTCAGCATTGGCGCCGTCGTCGCCCATGACAGCGATCAGGTATTTTGCCCTATCTACCCTGGCTTGGCGTAAAGAATCCGGGTCGGAGGCCTCACCAATCAGGACAACAGCTCCAAGCTCGCGAGAGATCTCCAACCAATCATTACCCTCATCTTGTTCGAGCACAACAACGTCCATATCCATGGCGCGAAACTGCTCGACTAGCAATGCTCCCTTGCGTCCCAAACCACAGATGATCACATGATCCTTAATCCTCCACAATTTGATGACCTGCATCTGCTTACTGAAAATAAGAGCCAGTGCCGACAATGCTGTATATACTGTCAGGGCTGGAATCAAGAAGCGCGCCACTTGCAGCTGCCAGTTGATCGGTCCGGGGACCGAACCAGAATTCATGGAGATTAACTGCAGGGTTTGGTAGAGCAAATCCAGGAAAGTTGGTGACTCCCCCCTAGCAGCAGCATATCGGGCAAAACCAACGTATCCTAAGACCAGGGAGAATATGGCTAAAGCGATCAAAACTGGCCATTTCATATCCTGCCACCAGTGTCGCAGGTTTTGTCGCCAGGATGATTTTGTTGGGCTCATTTTTTCTGCCTACCCTCCTCGGGACCAATACTTCGAATAGAGGGAGATTTCAAGGAATAATTACACAAATGGTCAGAAATGTATAATCAATGGATTTTTCTAAGTATCGGTGTTCCCGATACTTAAGGGAAATTTTCGAAGGTCACATCTCCTGGCGATTTATCAGGTGTCGTTGGGGAACTTGTATCTTGATTGTGATTACTTGCGAAAACCCAAGCTAAGGGCATCTTTTGTTTCCGGGCTGCAGCAACGATTTGTCCAGTACCTCCCAGTCCACGAGCTGGTTGACCATCCCAGACGGCGATCAACACATCGCTGTGGTCGAGGACATATAAACCAGCAGCCAGGTAACTGGCTTCGCGAATCTCCTCAGCTGGGAGTTCAATAACCTGTGCAGCTTGCTCAAGCAGAGTTACGAACTCTGCTTTGGAAGATATTGAATTGAAATCGAGCATGTAATCGGAAATCTCTAATGGGAGTGACACGATCAGATGCACAACATTGTTTTCCATCGCACGCCAAACTACTAAACGATCAGCACCTTCTGCCAAAGGTGAGATAATGGTCAAATTCTCTCCTGGAAATGTCTCTTTGATCTTATGAAGAGCCTCATCCACACCAGATGAGATTTGTTCCACCTCATTTAATTGCCGATGACCTGTCACCCCAATGGTAACCACTTAGATCCTCCACAGCCTAATCCTGCATTCTGACAATTGTGTAACCCGCGTGAGCGAGTATCTGCGGTATTCTTCGCACCATCAGCCG
>DAOVCZ010000162.1 GCA_030669775.1 Chloroflexota bacterium
GGCAAACCGTAAAAATTGGTTGATCACCGGATTGATATACATCGATACCCACAAGCCATCGCTGTTTGATATTTATAACCTGCCAGATACACCGCTAAATCGTCTTGAAGAGAGCCAGATGAGACCCCCTCTGGAGAGCATCGATCAGGTCAACGCGATGATGTTCGGATAGAGTGTATACTTTCTAACCAAGTCGGTTGGTTGCCTTCGTCTGACCCCTCCTGGTATACCTGCTTTCATTGATATCAACGCATCCATTGACTGATCATCTTTTCATCTTACTTACCAACTCAGGGAGAACTTCGCCAGCTGGATGATGAGATGAATAACTGGCCAGCGGAGTAAGAGGGGTTTCCTGGGGGTTGATCTCGATGATAGCTGCCTCATTTCTGAGGGCCGCGAACGGTAAAGAAGCTGCTGGTTCGACCAGCGTGGAAGTGCCGATCGAGAGAAAAACCTGGCAGGAGCTGGCTGCCTGGAAAGCAGCTTCGAGCGGCTCTGCTGGTAAGCTCTCGCCAAACCAGACAACATCAGGACGAAGCAGTTCACCGCAGTGTGGACAATGCGGGGGGATTTCATCTGTCTCAGGCCAATCTGAGATGATCTGATTTTCAAACGAACATCTAGTACGAGAAATGTCGCCATGCAATTCGATGGTCGCCTGGCTGCCGGCGAGACGGTGCAGTCCATCTACATTCTGAGTGATCAGGGTAAATTCGGGGAATATTGTTTCCATCTCAACCAGCGCATAATGACCGGGGTTAGGTTGAGCTCGGGAGATTAATTCCCTTCGCCAGGTATACCATTCCCAGACCAGTTTTGGGTTTTGATGGAAAGCCTGCGGAGTGGCTAATTCGGCTGGATCGAAACTGGACCACAGCCCGGTTTGTGCCTCACGGAATGTTGGGACTCCACTCTCAGCAGAGATGCCTGCGCCCGTCAATACAGCTACTCGCTGGCTCGATTTGAGTATTTTGATAATTTCAGGGGGGAACTCTCTGCTTTGAGTTGCCATGATCGCCTGTTATCTACTCTCCTTGACGGAATTTGCGCCAATAACGTTGGATGCCCAGTAGGGATATTTCGGGTGGGTTAGCGGTCCGATACACATTGCTGAAATGGGGATCGATGTTGTCCGCCTGTGCCCGTTGGCTCTCCAACTTGAGGAATTCAGCTTTGAATTCCTCTGAGGGCAGTTCTTGGGGCATGATCTCTTCCATCCAGTTTTCAATATCGTCGAGGGCTTTATCCAGGGCTGCCAGGTGCCAATCCGGATCGGTAAAGATACCAAAATGGGTTGGGATAATATGTGAGATCTCTTCCTGGCGCAGAATTTCCAGGCTGTGGCGCCAGGACTCAAGATGGAATTCAGGGGGCGGCATGGGCAGGCGAATATGACGAGTACCGGTCATTCTAACTCCGCCGATATCTCCACTAAAGCAAGCGCCATCAAGGATATAAGCAAAATGGTGGGATGCATGTCCGCTTGTTTCCAAAGGACGGAAAGTCAGATTTTCGATTTCAATCAATTCTTGGTCCTGGTGGATGACCACCTGGGATTCGGGTACTGGCAAGAAATCCCCCCATAACAGTTCCATCTTATCGCCGTAGATGCGACCAGCGCTGGAGAGCAGCTTCTGAGGGTTCAGCAGGTGTGGCGCTCCAACCGGATGGACATGAATACGAGCACCTTGTTTGGCAAACCATCCTGAAGCCCCGGCATGATCGAGGTGAATGTGGGTCAAGAGCACGTCGCTGATCTCGCTGACATTGAAACCATGGGAATTCAAGTGGGCTTGCAGAACCGGTATCGTAGATCCTGGTCCACATTCGACTAACACTGCGCCGTGATTATGTGGGATTAAGTAACTGGCGATTGCGCCCTCGATCCCTAAAAAATTCAAATCGAGAGTATAGATTGGGTGAGCTTTCGAATCAGGCTGGATTTGCATATTCTATCCTCAAGGGAAGCTGGCGATGCGGGTAAGTATACAATGAATTCAAAAGCATTTTCTTGAAAAACTATATCAAAAACTCTGATTTAGACACGAAATGACATGAATCACTTGACAACAAATGGAAATTAATATAATCTTAATGAGTTATCAAAACTGTAAGGTTCCGTGAGGAATCCAAATTAGTTGTTAAGGAGGTGCAGGTATAAGGTCATATAACACATATTCGCAGTAATTATTTGATCAAATCCCAAATGACTTTCGACTGCTCTAACGAAGTAGGGCAGCTGAAAGACATCGAAGGAATAATTTCATACCCCACCCGTTTTGAGGAGATTAGTATGGCACTCGCACAGGTCGTATACCAAATTTCCACAGACAAAAGTTTTGCTTCACGGATGCAATCCGATCCCCATGGCGCATTGCATGAGCGGGGATGGTCCCTGAGCAAAGAGGAAATTGCTTTCCTGTTGTCTACATTAAGAAGCAATACTGAGCGGAGCGAGATTCGCCGGATTGTTAAGCCTCTATGGTTTAGAGGTTGGATGTAATTCAAGAAGTTAATTGACACAAGAAAAAGCTATTTCGATAACTCAGTTAATCAACAGTAACTGGGAGAATAGTGGCGCGTGGTCCGATATTATTGAGGCCATGCGTCTTGTATTACCCGTGGGAGAAGGGGGATCTGACCCCAGCAAAGACCCCAGTCAATGGGCACTTCTTCCGGGGCTTTGCTGCCAGGCTGCAGGTGGAGATCCGGACGCAACGAAAGAAGTATCTGCCGCCTGGCTATTATTGTATACCGCTGCACACATCGTCGACGATGTCGAGGATGGTGACCTGACGAATGATGTCCGCACCTTGGGAGGAGCAAGTGCGACAATTAATGTAGCCAACGGATTGTTCCTGAGTGCCTCCTTATTCCTCAATAAACTGCATGAAAAGAAGCAAACTAAAAAGCTGGCATCACAGATAAGTACAGATTTTTATAAGACAATCCTGCTTATGTCCAGCGGTCAGCATGTTGATATCACCAATCAGCAGATGTCTCTTGAACAATGGTGGCAGGTAGCCGAGGCGAAATCCGGATCTTTTTTTTCGCTGGCTTGTCGCGTTGGTGCCCAATTAGGTATTGATGATCCTCTAAAGATCAAGGGTTACAGCGATTATGGTCATCATTTGGGGGTGATGCTGCAAATCATCGATGACCTGGAGGACCTACAACCATTGTTTTCATCAGAAGAAAATCACCAGCCAATTAATATCCAAAAATCATTAGCAATGGCTTATGCGTTTGATGTATTGCCTGAAACCGATAGGGTGAAGCTTAAAGAGTGGACGAATGCCACACCTTGTGAGACTTACCTGGTAGATGGCATTGTTGAATTGTTGAACCGGTGCGGTGCTGGTCTCTACATGCTTGCTGAGGTGGAGAGACATTTACATCTTGGATTGAAATCTTTGGAGATGGTCTATCCATCTTCACCTGCGGGAGATAAACTGGCAGTGTGGATCAATGCGTTAAAGTTGGATTGAATCTATTCTATTGATCATCATAGAGAATCGATTATAAGTAAATAATTGCTGGACATAACCTCGCGGGGAATTCTTTGATGCAGGGGGAAATCAGTTTGTGTGATAAAATCTGTGCTCCAATCTATCATTCATTAGTATAGTTATGAATGATCAAGTCAAATTACTGATAGCCCACTGAAGATCAATTTCAAGTCCCCATTGGAAATTACAGAATTGTAGGGAATATCAGTTTGCTGAATTAACAAACCATCATTTGTGCTACAATGAATTCCGGATTGTTAAGTGGAGGGTGTCAAAATCTTGTTAACCTCGCAGCGTTGGTGGAGAGGTTTTCCATTCATACTAGCGCTGATATCACTGGCATTCATCGGGTGGAGCGCTTATTTGCAGTTTAGCTACCCACATGATGGCATTATCAGCGCTAATTCAGCTGGTTTAATCAGGGAGCTAGACTCATTTGGTCGGGTGACCAATCACTTAAATGTGGGGGATATTATTGTTTCGATCGATGGTGTTCCATACAGCGAAGCAGCAAATATATACAAAAACAAATTCCCAGGAGATAATGTCGCGTTTATTGTCATACGTAATGGCAAAGAAGTCACGCAGACTATCCAACTTATTGCACCGAAAATCGAAGTAATCCTTTCCTTCTCAGTGGTTGTAATTCTTGCCTTGTTGTTCTGGGGAGTTGGGGTTGGCGTACTCTCCTTCAAACCTGGAGATATGACTTCAAACCTTTTCTTTCTATTCACCCAGGTGAGTTCATTATTTTTGGCAGCTGGACTTAGCTCCTCAGTGGGTCCTAGTTGGACTTCTAACTTATTCAATTTTTTCCTCTGGTTGATCGGTCCAGTAGCTGTACATTTGCATTATTATTTTCCTCAATCAGTACAATTTCAGCGGCGAGGGGCTTTTTTGACCGGATTGTATGCACTTGCCCTTCTGGGTGGAATTCCATATCTCATCATTGGTGCCGAAGGAATACGAGCCAGCAATTGGTCTTCTCAATCGTATGCAGCTGGTCTTATCTTTTTGGCTATTAATCTGGTATTTGTAATCAGTCTGTTGATCAATGGCTACCGCAATGCGGTGTCCCCTGGTGTACGCAGTAAAATCAGAATCGTGGTTCTGGGTGGTGTGATCAGTTTAGCACCCGTAATTACTCTCTCCCTACTGCCAGATGCTTTATTTCGACAGCAGGTCGTATCCTATAACGTTGCATTTTTATTTTTGGGGATATTTCCAATCACTTATGGGTATGCCATTGTCCGCCATCGCTTGATCGAGATAGACCGTCATGTTAATCGCGGTGCGACTTATATTCTTGTTTTCTCAATCTTGGGCGGGGTATATGCACTTCTGTACGCAATCCAGAGTTTGTTTGAACTTGAAAAATATATTCGGGGCGCGCTTATTAACACTTTGCTGGTGTTGGCCTTAGCCAGTTTATTGCCCATATTGTACCGCCGGGTACGAAGGATCGTTGATACGGCATTTTACGGCAGCTGGTACGACTACCGCTCTGCAGTAACACAGATAACTCGCTCATTGGAGCAGATCACCGAGATGTCCTTGCTGGCAAGAACGATTGGCGATCGGCTGGTGAGTGTCTTGCA
>DAOVCZ010000075.1 GCA_030669775.1 Chloroflexota bacterium
TGTGGGGAGGGTTAATGCTGTTTGTGGCGGCCATGCTGCCTCTGGTACTAGCCAACCGCTGGGTGTATCGGTTCTCAGCTATCCTTGCCGGAGTTGGAATCGGCTTATTCGTTGATGAGGTGGGTAAATTCATCACCCAAAGCTACGATTACTTTTTCCCACCCGCGGCGCCTATCGTTTACGCTTTCTTTCTGATCTGCGTACTGGTATACCTGCAAATCACCAAGCCGCGCCCCCGCAGTTCCCGCAGTGAGCTCTATTCAGCTCTCGAGATGATGGAGGAGATCCTCGACCACGATCTGGATGCCCATGAACAAAATGAGATCAGAAACAGATTAACCTATGTTATCGATCAAGGTGAAAGCCCTGAGTTTATCCGCCTGGCCGAGGACTTGCTTAACTACTTCAATGAAGACGAAATTGTCCTTGCTCCAAGCCCACCTGGCAGGCTGCAAGACCTGGCAGCACGTTTGCAGGAATTCGAAGTCAAATACCTTGATCGAGAACGTCTTCGTACCCTCCTGGTTTTAGGATTAGGAATTCTAGGGCTGATATCTGTCTTCATACCAGCTCTCTCGCTAATTAATCTCACCATAAATCCAGGTAGAGAACCGGCTGCAGAACTTTATTGGTATATAGCGTTGCAGGTTGTCCAGATATTGACCGGCTTATTATTGATCTTGGGTGCTGGAATGCTCTGGAAAGGTAGCGAATTAAAAGGATTGCGGGTCAGCTATATCACTTTATTGGTCTACCTGACCATGGTGGATTTGTATTTGTTTTATTATTATCAATTCGCCACTATCCTGGCCGCCATTTTCCAGTTCGTCTTACTGTTAGCTGTCCTGCATTACCAACAAAGCTATCTAAGTGAACAGGATAAAGACCACCAATCAATGGATTGACCCGAAACTCGCACAAATTGCATGCCTGTACGCAAAATCAAATTCAAATATCTTTTAATTTCTTCATCCCGCATCAATTATCCGCGATGGTGTGCATTTTCGCTTATCAAATAAACTTCAGAATTCCTTCATTTTCCTTCTGGTTTGTAAGACCATCCTGGTGAATTCAATTGTGTGTTTCAGTGGTTGGATATGGCTGCCTTCTCCACTGTAAATGGTACGGATCGGCACCCATCCTAGTGTATATCCTTTTTGAATGCAGACCACGATCATCTCCACTTCGAATTCAAATCCCGATTCATGGCTTCCAAGGACCGCCTCCATCATTCTACGACTGATCATCCGGTATCCAGATTGGTTATCACCGATCGGTTGACCCACTGCCCATGAGAAGCTCCACTTCCCGAGAGTATTTGCCAACCGCCGGATGGTTGGAATTTGGCTGAAATCACGTTCGCCAATGATTAAATCTGCTCGGCTCTGTTGGTAAGCTCGCACAAAGGTCGGGATATCCTCTGGATCATGTTGTCCGTCCGCGTCCAGGGTTACACCAGCCTGGTAGCCAGCCTCGATCGCATGTTCAAATCCCTTTCTCAAAGCGGCACCTTTTCCCTGGTTGGGTACTTGGTGTAAAACTTTAGCCCCACTGCTTTCTGCTATTCGCGCAGTTTCATCACTCGAGCCATCATCAATTACCAGTACAGGCAGCTGAGTTAGAGTTGAGGAAATCACCCGACCGATCTTTTCCGCTTCATTATAAGCAGGGATAATTGCCAAGATATTCACTGAGTCAGACTGATCCATCTAATTTATACCTTTCCAGCTTTGTGATTTATGATAATTGATATTCTGCCATAATATCAATGGTACTACCAGTGATATACGCAATCTTGGTGCTCATCAACGAGAAATTTGTGACATAATTGTTATCGATGGTGTAATTCCTTTATCTGGAGCAACAATGGGGACCGTATTTACAGAAAGTACACTTTAATTGGCAATTAGGTTCCATGGAATTGTGATTCTGGATGGAGATTACATGGATTGTGCGATGAAACAAAAGCTGCTCTCTTTTGTGATGGATGCCTGCCTCTTATTCCTTATCCTAACCACCCTCTCTATGCTATTTTATCCAGGCGGCACCAGGTCTAATCCAGGGACGGAAGGCTATCTTTTTTTCGAAAACTTCATCAGCGAGCTCGGATTAACACAGAACTATGCAGGCGGATCGCAAACCGCTTCCTTCTTGCTCTTCACTATCGCCCTTGCGTTAGCTGGATTGGCCTTGGCGCTGTACTTTTCCATCGCCCCCTCCCTCTTTTGGGAATCACACCTCACAAGAGCATTGAGCTTGGTCGGATCCTTTTTTGGGATCATTTCAGGGCTGTCGTTTATTGGAGTGGCTTTCACCCCTGCCAATCTTTACCTGACTCCACACCGCCTGTTTGTGCAGCTGGCTTTCGTCACTTTTTTCATCGCAGTTGCTTTCTACGCCATCGCCATCATTCTTAATCCAATCTTCCCAAACTTGTATGCCTGGGTTAATATCGCTTTCGGTGTGCTTCTGGGGATTTATATCTGGTTACTTTTCAATGGACCGGGACTCAATACGGAGAACGGTTTAATCATCCAGGTGACTGGTCAGAAGATCATCACCTATGCAGCGATCATCTGCATGTTTGTTACAGCTTATGGTTCCCGCAACGCAGTGATTATTCGTTCCAAAGAGATCGGACAAGAGAAACGGGTGGAACACCGGTTGGCAAGTGGCTAGGGGGTCAATTCCCCCTGCCTCGATGCTTCCCGTTCTTTTCCGGTTACGTTCGCCTCCGCCCAGGCACTGAAATCCCAATCACCTAAAACCTGGCGCAGTTCGCTCTTACTGCGCAGGTTGAACTTGGCGAGCACATTACGCACATGGGTTTTAACCGTCTCGGGCGAGATCATCAGGCATTTAGCGATCTCAACATTGGTCAAGTTAAGACAAGTTAAAGCGCTCACTTCCTGTTCGCGCGGGGTGAGTACATGCCAGCGGCGCAAATTGGTTTCCGCTGCCTGGTGGCGGGCGATGGCGTTCGTCAGCAGGTCGGCTGCAATTTCATCCTCGGGGCGCAGCTCACGCCGCGCCAGATCTTGCAAGGCACGGCCGATCTCACCCTCCAGACGCATAATCCGGCTGGCGAAGATCAACGAGCGCAGCGCACGCCGCAGGTAAGCCCACAATGCCAGATGAGGTTTCATTTCCAAGCAGCTTTCCCATTCACCGAAAAGAACATTTGTTCTATTTATTGCGATTGTACCGCAGCACTTTTCCCCTGTCAATAGGAAGTGCTCAAAAGCAAGGGAAGGTTTTCTTGGGTTCAGGATTCAATCAGGAGTATAATAAATCACTCCTCTGTTTTTCAATAGGACCGTAACGGATGTCGAAAGGAGAAGGCGTATGTCCAGCAAAATTAAATGGGTTCTCGCAGCAGTTATAGCACTAAGTGTAGTGCTTGTCGCCCAGGCAACCGCGATAAACAATTATTACTTGCCCATCATCTATGTAGGTCCAACGATAACTCCTACACCAACCCCTACGCAAAAACCCACTGAGTGTATTGTTCAAGTATTCCCTGTTAGTAAATTAAAGGTCTGCTTCACTGACATCGATTACAAACCAACGACCAGCCCGCTGGATGAGTGGGTCACGATAAAAAACCTTGGTAATGAAGCGGTGGAGATGGAAGGATGGCGCATCGCCAGTGACTACTCCGGGGATTTCAAATATATTTTCCCCGAGTACACACTTAAAACAGGTCAAACTGTTAAGGTATGGACGAAATCTGGGAATAATAGCTCAAGTGAGTTATTTATGTCTCCTCCTGCTGGTGCTTTGAAAGAACAAGGGTTTTGGAAGGATAACGCAGATTGTGGTTATCTGATGGATAATTCTTCACCCCGGCGCAAGATTAACTCATTCTGTTATTCAAGCACCAGATTCTTTGCACCTGCCGAGGAATAACCCCCACAGCGCGCTGAGCGAAACATAGTGTAGTCGAAGCGTCCAGGTAAGAACATAGTGCAGTTGAAGCGTGCGAACCAGAATGAAGTGTAATCGCAGCGTCTGGGCAAGAATCACGTAATCGAGGAACGATAACAGTAAAGGGTACCATCCTAAAAACAATATTGCTCCGCCCATAAGGTCTCAATGAAAGGATCACCCCTCAATAAAACCTCCTCCACGCTTTTAAAGTGGCTTCTAGCCCTCCTCCTGGGCACAGGATTAGTATTCATCGCCCGGGCATCCATTCAATCTACCTTTTACCTCCCACTGATCTCATATCAGGAAATGACAGAAACACCGACACCGTCGCAAACCCCCACCGTGACAGGCACAATTACCATCACACCCACAGCCACCGTCACTGGAACTCTCCCCACACCAACCCAAACCCACACACCAACTCCAACCGCGACTCTTGTACCTGGTGTCTTCATCGTCGATATTGAATTTGCCCCGGAAACCCACCCACTCGACGAATATGTGACCATTCGCAACCAGACTGGAAAGTTTATCCCAATGGAAGGCTGGACACTGCGAGACGAGAACCAAAATACCTTTACTTTTCCGCGCTACACCCTGACCTCATGGAAAACCGTAAAAGTTTGGACCAAAGCCGGGACCATCGATCCAGAAAACCTATATTGGGGCAGAATTGAACCTGTATGGAACGATCATGGAGATTGTGCCTATCTACGAGATGATGAAAACAAGCTGGTTGATAGTGAATGTTACGGAGCACTTAGATTGATCCAGATTTTCCCATAAAAGGCACGACCAACACCCTCACACAACAAAAACGGCCGGGTGTAATACCGGCCTGAGATTTATTGACTTAAACGCCTGCCGCCTGGTAAAGGAGAGAAATCCAGGCGGCGGCGTGCAGGAGGGAGAAGTAGGAATGAAGGAGCCAGGTACCAATAAAATGCTCACTAGGGTGATGTCAGTTTTTCCTTATTAAATCTGGTGTTATACCAGTCTCCTTACCTTAATCGCATCACCCACATTCACTATAAATAACGATTAATCATCAGAAATGTTACACAATCGAGTCATTAGAAACCTCACAAGAATGCAAGGTTTGAGAAAGGATAATAACTGTAGAATTAACTCATAGAATAAATTATTTAATCCATCCCTATCAGGGTAATATGTGGGGGTTGGCAAGTGCAAAACATCAATCCATCGTCAATTATAAGTGCCTTTATCCAGCGGATAAGAAAATCCCGATGGAATTTTAACAGTACTGCATTCTGGCAGAAAATCAACATCTGGCTTGCACCACCTCAATTTGACGATCCAGAACAATCTCGTCGTGCCAGAACTCTGCATATTTTCCTGTTAATTACCCTGATAACCAGCAATCTCATCGCTGTCTACCTGCTATCTAGCACATCTGACCCACCTTTGATCATATCAATCTTCATGTTGATTAATTTAGTGGTTGTGACCTCCTTGGTCTTCATCCGCAAGAGAAGATTGCTTTTTGGTGCTGGGCTCTTCTTATTTTCCATGTGGGTTGTGGTAACTTTTGCAGTCATTTATATCCATGGTGAAATCAGCAACCCTGCCCTGGGAGCGTATTTGCTAATGATTCTGGGTGCGGGTTTATTTATCGGACCACGCATGGCGATAGCCTTCACAAGTTTGGCTTGGTTATCTCTAGCTGGTTATTTGGTTGCCAAGCACTATGATTGGTTGCCAAATCCCCGTTGGCCGCTTACCGATCAGCGATATATCGTTATGCAATCTCTGGTGTTTGCCCTTGGGTTGGTATTGATTTTTGTCGCCATTCAAAGTATGCGCAAAGCGATCCACCGCGCACAAACCCACGAAAACGATCTTCGTGAAAATAATCGTCACATGCAGGAAGTACTGGCCTCCTTGGAACAACGAATATCCGAGCGAACCTCTGAAATTACTCAACAAAAACAATTCTTTGAAGCCTTGGTTCAAAATAGTCCCATTGCGATTGTGACTCTGAATATTGAGCATCGCATCCTTTCATGCAATCCAGCTTTTGAAAACCTCTTCGGTTATACCCAAAGCGAGGTCCTTGGCCAAAATCTAGATCACCTGATTACAACTCGCGCCACTAATGATGAGGCTGTTGAACTCACTCGTAAAGTTGTTAATGGAGAAACCGTGCAGCAAACTGGCCAACGCCAGCGGAAAGATGGCACCCTGATCGATGCGGAAATCTATGGAGTACCCGTATTCTTGGATAACCAGCAGTTCGGCGTACTGGCCATGTACAACAATATCTCCGAACGGGTTAAAACTGAACAACACCTCAAGCACTTGGCAACCCATGATCCGTTGACCATGTTGCCGAATCGATCCCTCTTCTACGAACACCTGGATCATGCATTACATCGCGCTCGCAGAAACGACAAGCGCTTGGCAGTTTTTTTCCTGGATCTCGATGGTTTCAAATCTGTAAATGATCTGCTTGGTCATTCCAAGGGTGATGAACTACTGCAAGAGATTGCCTCTCGCTTCAATGAGGCCTTAAGGAGCAGTGATGTTGTGGCGCGCCTTGGCGGTGATGAATTCGCCTTTGTTTGTGAGAATCTCGCTGATCCCGAAGATGCAGCTGTCATCGCTAAAAAGATATTGATTGCCCTTTCAAGAAAGATACATATGGATGGCCAAGAGATCTCCGTATCTGGAAGTATCGGCATCAGTCTATACCCAGAAGATGGTGGCGAAGCCCGGGATTTACTGCGTTATGCAGACGCTGCCATGTACAGAGTAAAAGATCAGGGGAAACAGCACTACCAATTTTTTTCTTGGAATGGGCGATCGAGCTAAATTGTTGGAATCGATTCACTTGAATCAAACATGTCTGGGTGCTTCCTCCACGCTGGAAGCTCCCAGACATTTACACCCCCCACCCCAGTGAGATGCTGTAATTTCACCTCACACCCCACAGGCCCCCAAAAGCCAATAACGAGACGACAATGTCTATCGACGAAACCCCCGCTCTCGTGGGCTAAAATTAATAACGCATGAGTACAGATTTTGTTACACTTATTCCTGGTATTAAAAATCCATTGTCTTTAATAGACTTTCCCTCCAATAAACATAAAATAACCCCTCTGTCTGGTTGGGGGGGGCAACCAGGACAGAGGGGGCCTAGTGGGGCAGGCATATTATCGCACTATTTATACAAAAATGCAAGGAAATTCTAATTAATTTTGACAATTTCTTATACACTTATCCTGATTAACCTTAATTAGCATCACATTTTAAGTGATTCCCTCTGTAAGAGTAAGCGATAATAAAAACAAGACTACGCCCTTGAATATTTTCCCAAGAGTTTTCACTTTCAAGACGATATATTAAAAGATGACTGGGAAATTGCTAATTTACAGATTGCTGATGGAATTGTTTTTTAATGATGTAAAGGAGTGATTTCTATACAATCTGGTTTAAATGCCATCCCCATTCTCTTCAACATAGATGATCTTGCTGCCTTGTGGTTCAAAATTGAAGGAAACTGGTTTCAGATCCGGTAGGGCGCGCATGATATCTTGGAAGCTTTCCGGAGGGGCGAACAACAGCAAGAAACCACCTCCACCTGCCCCCAAGACTTTCCCGCCGATTACACCATGCTGACGGGCAATGGCATACCACTCATCGATCTGGTGATTGCTGATCCCAGCTGCCAGTTTTTTCTTCTCCAACCAACCTTGATGAAGGATTTCGCCAAAGCCATCCAAATCGTTGCGCACCAATGCGTCCCGCAGCTCACCAGCCAATTCAGTCATCCGACGCAGACCCGAGCGCTTCTCATCGTCAAACTCGGTATTAATGCTTTGGTCCTTGAGGATTTTATCCGCTGAACGCGTCATTCCGGTATATAACATGAGCAAGCTTCGCTGAAGTTGCAATTTGGTCTCCGGTGAACAAATTACTGGATCAACAAAGACACTTTCATCAGGATTAAAGCGAATATACTGGAGTCCACCGTAAGCGGCAATATATTGATCTTGCTTTCCAATTGGTTTCTTACAGCGTTCAATTTCGATCTCGCATGCCCCTTTTGCCAATCTTTCCGCCCCCACATGT
>DAOVCZ010000238.1 GCA_030669775.1 Chloroflexota bacterium
CTTCAGCACTCATCTGTTCGTATAAATTGGTCTGTTCAAAGCAAACTCCAATCTGCGCCTGTACACTTTCGGTCTCTTGAACTACATCCATGCCCAGTAGAACTGCCTTGCCTTCTTTTGGTCGCAGTTGCCCGGTCAGCAGTTTCACGGTTGTCGTCTTACCAGCTCCATTCGGGCCTAAAAAACTGAGTATCTCCCCTACATCTACTTTGAAATCTATATGGTCGACAGCGGTTAATTGATCATAAGCATATGTCAATTGATCTGCGATAATTGCCTCTTCCACGTTTACTCCTCCAATTATTTTCTATGTAGCATCAATGTATTTGTGATATATTGATCAACCATCAAACCGTGCAAGTATATCCCAGCCCCATTAATCTGGGAGAAAATCTCTTTGGAACATTAAGATAGCCAAGTTTAAACTCTTCAATCTAATGTCAACCGATGTCCATTTTCCTTCAACCATGCCCGCTGATGTTGATATTCAGGCATCAGATTGCTGACCTCACCCCAAAATGCTTTCGAATGGTTTCTAACCTGCAGATGGACCATTTCGTGAACAACGACGTAGTCAATGACCTCTCTGGGTGCCATGACT
This sequence comes from Chloroflexota bacterium, assembly GCA_030669775.1. Taxonomy (GTDB): domain Bacteria; phylum Chloroflexota; class Anaerolineae; order Anaerolineales; family UBA4823; genus PFL25. The sequence continues at coordinate 602 of DAOVCZ010000238.1, forward strand.
AACCGCCAGGTAAAGTTGAGCGATCCTTTTGGACCACAAGAACCCCAACGGGTTCTGGCGCTCGTGATCCGCATCCGGGCATATGCAAAGCCGTTTTGCTGAGCCCGATGCACCACCAGTTCTTTTATAACCAGGGCAGCATGCTTCCGATACCAGTTCGTGAAGACAAGCTGTGCTTTTTTCTGGGATTTAGCTGCCAGATAGAATTTATCCTTCAAGACAAGGGGGTCTGCCTGTTCATTAACCACCTCAAGTATGTAAGGCTCTCCTAGATACAGAAATTGCTCACCAGGGACGAATTGTTTTGCTGGCACCTCAAGTGACCGTTGTTTTAGCAATTCCTGTTTTTTTCTGATCCAACATTCTTTTGATTTCACCAGCTCTTCGATCTGACCGCGCTTAGTAATTCTTGGAGCCCGTACGATCAGGCTGCCATCTCGTTTCACTTCCAATGAGATTGTCCTGCGTTTTGAACGGATTATCTGATCGATCTTGACATCACTGTGAACAGCAGTCATGTCTTTCGCACCTCGAATACGTGTGTGCCCCAGGCTGGCATATCGAGGTAAAGACCTATCTGTTGTAAATCAGCCCCTCTGCGAATGTATTCTGCCTCACTCATCTTATCCTGGAATTCCACCTGCTTGCCAGAAAGATCGCCCCAAGGCAAGCGTACATAACACTGGCTTTGATGAGGTGAATAATTGACCACGACCAGGAAACGTGCATCTTCATTATCATGCCAGGAGAATGCCACAAAACTGTCCCAGGTCCGATTGCTCTGCCAGGCAGGGAGACATTCCAACAACTGCCAGTTTCCATCCTGGAGGATAGGCAGCTGCAGGAGCTCCAATAATTGAGCATAAAGCTTCGCAATTGGCGGATCTTGGTACTCTTTAGGTGCCCGGCAGAGCTGCATGGGGATTCGCGCCTGGTATCCTTGCAGCTGACCCTGGTGGAAAAACCTCAATCCAGGTGTCAAATAGGTGATCAGTGCGGCAGCTTGATGGACCTGGGGGGGAAATGTAACTGAAGCGCGCCGTTCATCATGGTTTTCCAGAAAGCGAACTGAATGGCTTTGAAATTCCAACTCTGCGAGAAGGTGCTCACACACGGGGCGGGCTTCCTGCTCGTGCAGGCGATCATATAAACGTTTATCATAGGTGAAATCGAAACCTTGCCCCTGGAGAGTCCTTTCTAAATCCCAATAAACTTCAGCGATAAAGGTGAAATCCGGGTATATCTCCCGTATGCGCGAAATGGTTTCCAGCCAAAATGGCTGCATTTCGATTCCCCACGTACGTCTAAAAACCTCCGGCAGGATCAGCATAGCCATGTCGCAGCGTACTCCATCACAAAAACCGGCGACTTTGATCAATTCTTCCTGCATGGCAGTCTGCAGTTGGGGATTGCCATAATTCAATTGGAAGGTATCAGACCATCCCTGAAAGTATGGGTCACGTCCGTAGGCGATAATCCTATCACCGTGCGCTGCGCGATCGTAGTTAAATGGCTGGCTTAAGAGCTGATCTTCGTTCCCCTGAATATAGTAATCTGGATGCAGCGTTAGCCAGGAATGGTCACGTGCAGTGTGGTTGGGGATAAAATCGAGCATAAGCTGCAAGCCGCGTTCCTGGAGCCGCTCCCGAAAGAGAGCTAAACCATGATCACCTCCCAAGTCCGGGCTTACAGAGTAGGCAGTTATCGCGAAGGGTGAGCTGCAAATGTCTGTTTCCTGATAATCCGGAAGTGCTTCACGATAAACTTGGCGTAATTCGGGTAGTTCCCCGGCGATTTGTTGTCCAAGATCACCTGTCCGCCAAACGCCTAACAACCAGATCCAATCAAATCCTAGGCTGGCAAGCTGGTTAAGCTCTTCATCCGGCACCTGAGCAAGCGTGATCGGTTGACCATATCGCGCGGATAAAGACCGCAGCCACACCCGAGTATTTATCTGGTAGAGAGACGGGTAGAGTGAATTGGATTGAGACATAATTCTATTCATAATCGTTTTTGATGATTTCGTATGATCATTGTGATTCAGCAGAATTGTTCTCTTATTTTAACCCCAGTTGATGATTCGAGTCCGGGAAAACATAAAAAGCTGGCTGAATCAAATCTTCCCAAATTTTAGATGGCGATTAAGATAACCGCAATCATCGCCAACAGCACTCCTATCCACTGCCGAATGGCTAATTTTTCCTTGAGAATTATCCAGGCGAGCATAACCGTAATAGCAGGGTATAAAGAGGCAAGAACGGCAGAGACATCCAACCGGCCGATCCTGGTAGCTAGGGCATAAAAAACATTGCCTCCTGTATCGAAAACTCCAGCCAATGCGATAATAGGAACTTGATTTAAGATAGGCAACTCCATTTGGCGAGTCAGCATCCCGAGAACGACAACGACAATTATTGAAGCGCTTCTGGCAGATACCAAAGGCCACAGGATAGCATTTGAGCTCACTTGATCGATAAGGATAAAGAAAATTCCAAATCCAAAACCAGCTAAAATGGGTAATCGCAAATCCGATAGGTGAATTCTAGCGTCCTGGTCACCCTGTGATATCAGCCAGACGGCGGCGAGCGCAATAACAAATCCCACCATCGCCCTTATATTCGGTATCCCTTCACTAAAGACGCTGAATAAAACCGGAACGATGGCGGCAACGACTGCAGTAACTGGAGCTACAACTCCCATCGGTCCGCGCGCCAAGCCGCTGTACAGAGCCACCAATCCAGCTGCTCCGCAAACTCCGGCTAATCCTCCCAGGACCATATCTCGCAGAGAGATATCCCCTTCTGCGATTAGAAGAGCGCTCAGGACCAATAATACGAGACTCACGAATTGGGAAAG
>DAOVCZ010000004.1 GCA_030669775.1 Chloroflexota bacterium
CGAGCACCTGCCGGTCAACCTGCTCTGATGGGATGTGCCGGTGGAATCCGGCATCGTCCACTACATAAAAGGGGTCACTGCCGACGTAGGTTACATCGACAGGATTGTCATTTTCATCGAATACAAGACCAGCAAATAATGGTTGGCGTGCCATCAACTCTTCCTCGACTATTATTCTACTACATCGACTGTGGTGCCGAAATTCTCATAAACTCTGGTCTCATTTGGTGGGACCGAAGGGAGAGTCCAGCGATAGAGCCATTTCGCGGCAGTTGGTGTCAAGTTGATGCAGCCATGACTGCGTGGACGTCCATAATCGTTGTGCCAGTAAGTGCCGTGAAAAGCAACACCTTTTTCATTGATATAACAAATCCAGGGTACACCTGGAAGATCGTAACCATTGGAGGCTAAATCACCAGCAGCCATATGGCGAGATGGTCGCTTGTGAAAGGTCTTATAGCGTCCGACTGGAGTCAGGAAACGCCCATTGCTGAATTCAGCTCCGCTGGCTACGCGTGCCATGAATACAGGTCTTCCTTTTTCATAGGCGATCATAAGCTGATCTCGCAAGCGAACTTCCAATCGTTTTTCTGCAGCTAGGACGTCTGGTGATAGAGGTGAAAGCTCATCACGGGGGATGACTCTTAGATGATTAGCCTGAGCGTAATAAGTCAGATCCCACTTATCTTCCAGAATTTTGTACCAGGGGTTACCTTGATTATCCTGGACGATCGTTGATGCCCAATGGGTGGTTTCATAATAGAACCGATATGCAAATTGATTGTTCTTTCCGGGACCCCAATGGACATCAGTATATGGGACCGTTACCTCAACTAAGGCACCTCCGAACGGGATACTAAAGTCTGGTTGGTTGAGACGAGTCTGCACAGGTTGGATACCACCAGAATGGACAAATCCACCCTCCCCAATCCGATACCATATCCGGTTGTGTATGGGTTCCATGTCACCAACGGTCACTTCGGTGATCGGTAAAATCATGTCTCTCCAATAGACCTTGACCTGATTTCCTTCAAAAGATGGGTGATCATAGACTGTGGCTTTCATTCCAGCTACTCGTCCCATCTGTTCAGGCACAAAGTCTCTTAAGCTTTTAACAGGTTGTAGAAATAATCCAACCAACCCCAAGCTGCACAGCCTGAGAAAATCTCTGCGCGAGAATTGTGAGCTATCCAACTCTGGCATATTGGAGTATTTTTTAATAGTGGACATAAACCACAGTGCCTAAAGAAGCAAAGTTATAAATCCAGCCTGAATCCGGGATGGTGAAATTCACACACCCATGGCTCATCGGAGTACCGAAATTATTATGCCAGTAGGTTCCATGCAAACCATACCCTTTGTAGTAATACATCACATAAGGAACATCGGGGAGATAATAACCTGGTCCTGCCATATCAGCGTATCGATATTTTACATATATCCGGAAGGTACCTGTGATAGTTGGATGGATCCAGGTGCCTGTAGAGACAACAAAGGTGCGAATCAGGTTTTTCCCCTCGTAAGCAGAGGCGGTTTGATTTGTGAGGTTAACTGTAATCCAGCGTTCACCTTTACCGACACCATCGGGAAATCCAGGGAAATTTGATGCAGCTGGTGGGGGTGGAGGAGGGTCCGTGGGGATTTGGGTAAATGTAGCTGTCGCGGTTGGCGTTTCAGTTGGTGTATTAGTCGGGGTTGGCGTCGGTGTCTCGGTTGGAGTAGGAGTTGGCGTAAAGGTTGGTGTTGGTGTAAAAGTCGGTGTGGCTGTTGGAGTGCGAGTGATCTTCACAACATCGACTTGTGAAATCGCTATTGGTTCCCTAGATGAGAATGCCCGTGAAATTGTTGGTGTTCCATACCAGGCGAAGATCGCAGCAGCTATTGCCAACACAATAAGAACTAAAGGGATCATTGAGTTAGCTAGAACAGGTTTAGTCCTTGTCAGGGCAGAAGCTGCAGGATGTTTAACCACAACTTTGTGGCGCTTGGGCTGTACCGGCGGGTTAGCACGAATACGTTGGATAGCCCAATGCATCCCCTGACGAGCACTTTGGCTTTTTGGGTTAATTTCTAAAGCTTTATTTAGATATTCGAGACTGGCTTCGGGACTAGCGACTGCAGCAAGCAGCAACCATGGTTCCTCTTGTTCTGGGGTTAAGGCTGCTGCTTGTTCCGCTAGACGGCGCGCCTTTCTGCGATCCCCATTGAGTAAAGCTTGATATGCGTCTTGAATGGTCTGCTGTGCTTGGTTTGATGGGGGACTCATGGTTGTTCTGGTGAAGATATGTCCTCATTACGGATGTAACATAGGATTCCGTCTGAGATCCCCTTGGCAATTTTGTCCTGCCCTTTGGTTAATATCTGGCGGTCGAGGTTGAGGAAACCAACTTCGATGATCACAGCATTTGTGTTGCTGTCAATTTCATCAAAAGCATGATAGCTGGTCATATCATTGGTAACGGTACTTGCATGATATGCAAGTCCAGTAGCTCGTGAATACCTATCTTTTATGCAGGCTGTCAAACGTGAAGCTCGTTCTGGATACTGGTTTGATAAAGCTGCCGCTACTTTAAAGCCAGTTGCCTCGTCGTTAATGTACTCGCACGAATCGGCATGGATTGATACAAGTGTCAATGCTCGATAACCTTGGAGTTTCTGGTCGAATTCTCGCAGAAGATCAACATCAAATCCTTGATCAACCAATTCTTGTTTGACCAGGGTGGCGATCGCCTGGTTGATTTCCAATTCGGTTAATCCGTCAGCACACACTGCGCCGGGATCCTTTGTATTATCATCCCAATGTCCCACAACCAGACCGATTAATGGGCGAGGTCGAGCAGTTGGGGTTGGATAAGCAGCAGTCTCGGTAGCTTGAAAAGCCAGGACCTGTGCAAATCTCTCACTCAGGTTACCTGGTAATAAGCTGGCCGGAGTCCAGGCGGTGAACAGTGTTGCCAGGATAAATGCCACGATCAGTACGATCTGCAGCTGGTAAAACATACCGCGAGTGGGTGTACTCGGTGTGGGGGAATGGTCCGTTTCAGGTGAATCCATAGCTTTCTCAGAATCCATGGTACCTTAAACACCTCTGAAAAGCAAGAGATTTTGGATAAGCATGGTGACATTTCTTATTGTCATGATTCTTCCATAACTCCAAGTGAGTAAGCATTATTTTGATTTGAAATTATATCTCAGTTTATCTCTTGACTTCGTTCATCACGACATGTATGATGGGGCTCATGAGTGTTATACCGATCAAGATCAGGGTCTGGTAACACATTTAAATCATTCACAAAATATTTTCGACTTTTGAGGTAATCATAATGCCTATTGATCAAAATCAGCTCCGTATGGTGATGCGCCAGTGGTCATCTGGTGTAAGTGTGGTGTCTACTCATTTTCGAGGAATTTCCTATGGAATGACTGTGAGCTCCTTCACCTCCGTGTCTCTCGATCCTCAATTGGTTGCCATATCACTGATGAAGAATTCCCGCACCCATGATTTCGTGATCGACGCTGGTACTTTTGGGATTACGATTTTATCCAGTACTCAACAGAAGATCTCAGAGATATTTTCTGGTCAAATCCCTGATTCTGAAAACCGTTTCGATGGTTTAGAGACATGGACCATGGTGTCAGGGGCGCCTTTGCTGAAAGGTGGTTTGGCATATTTAGATTGTAAATTAACCAATTTTGTTGATTATGGCACAAATTCTCTGGTCTTGGGAGAAGTTGTGGCTGCCAAAGTTGGAGATGACGGTAAGCCTTTACTCTATTTCAACCAGCGCTATCACCAGTTGCAAGATTAACGCCATGGGGATTTTCGAAATGGATGATAATTCCGGTCCGAACGAATTGATCGATCAGTTGACCGATGAAGAACACAAGATTCTTTTACAGCTCGCCCGAGAAGCCCTCTCCCAAGGTGTGCGTGGTCAAATACTTCGACCTTTAGATCAGGGAGGTTTGCCCCCCAGATTACTTCAACCTGAGGCAACATTTGTCACATTGACAAAGAAGGGCGAACTTCGCGGCTGCATAGGATCGTTGGAAGCGTCACGACCGTTAGCTGAAGATGTTCGCGTCCATGCTGTTGCCGCTGCTTTAGAGGACTATCGCTTTCCGAGTGTCCATCCAGACGAGATTTCTTATATCTTGATCGAGATATCCAGATTGACTACTCCCCAGCTTATCGATTCTCGTGATGAGAGAGATTTATTATCCCATATTCATCCAGGTTTAGATGGTGTGATTCTAAAGAGGGGAGTGCGACGAGCGACCTTTCTGCCTCAGGTATGGGAGAAAGTCCCTGAGGTAGAAGAATTCTTTGGAATGTTATGCAGAAAAATGGGTGCGCCCGTAGATTGTTGGCGGCATAAGGATGTCCAGGTCTTCACCTACCAGGTTGAAAAGTTTCAAGAAGAGGAGGCAATATGAGGTAGAAAAAACCTCCCAACCAATGTTAATGCGGGGGTATTGTATGCGAGAAATATTTTTTCAAACTTGAACAAATTGATCAACCTTAAGAACAAATAAGGTTGCACAGCGTCCGTTATGGTCTGCCTCAGAACTGCAATGATCTCCCACCAAATGGATCGCCTGATCTACTTTTTCATCTTCGACACCAATCATCAGAGTTGTCACACCATGCCGTAAAAAGCCACCAGTTGAGGCGATCCGTGTGACTCGGAATTCCTCCTGTATCAATGATTGAGAAACTTGATCACAATCTTCATCACGGATGATGGCAATGATTAATTTCATATATCTGCTCCGATAGACCAATTGACTTCATTTTACCATTTCAACGCCCAAATGGATATTTGGAACAGAACTAATTGTTAGATTGCTGGCTAAATCAGCGACGATCGTCGCTGAGTCATGATATTTAGACTATTATGATTTCATTTCTTATGAGGAGATCCGCGATCTGGCGGGTATATTGCGGGAGGAAAGAATTAAGCTAAAACCTTTTCCCTTGAGGATTTTAGAGGTGTTGATCCGGTTTATATCAATACGCTTGCAGAAAATGGAATTAGGAATATCGTCCAAACGTTGGAGGCAGGTGTCACATTGAATGATCGGAAGAGTATTGCTAGATCGACAAATATCCCTCAAGCTGCGTTTCTTGAATTAGTTATATTGTCCGATTTGGCCCGCATCCCAGGCCAGGAATGAAAAGTATTTGTGCTGGGTTATACTATGATGCTGTTGGCATCGACATGGTTGAAAAGATAGCCAAGTTGGAACCTGAGGAATTTCCTGCTAAGATTGTTGATTATGTCAGGTAAACTGGATTTATTGGTATCCCTACTTTACCTTCTGAAGCACAATATATTGGTTTAAAGGCAAGAGATTTACCGAGCATTGTCGAATAATGATACTGCTTTTTAAACCGCTGAGCGGTAACACTGTTCTGGAGGCAATCTTGTGGTCGATATAACAGACATGAATGTTGTTCTTGATGAGGTGCGGGACGCCTTGACTGCTGAAGATTGGGATCGAGCTGTGGCTTTGGTCGAAGCATTACGCCCACCAGATCAGGCTGATGTTTTTGAAGAACTTCATCCAGATAGCCAATCCGAGCTACTTCCAAGACTAAATCCCGAAGATTCGGCGGATATCTTAGAGGAATTATCAGATGAAGACGCAATTGAGATCGCTGCACGCTTAGAAGCGGACGATCTTACGCGAATTGTCAATGAGATGGAGCCAGATGAAGTAGCCGATCTATTGGGTGATATGACTCCTGATCAAGCTGCTGAAACCCTCTCCTCAATAGAAGACGCAGACGAGATCCTACCGCTACTTGAATACAGTGATGACACAGCGGGGGGATTGATGACCTCGGCCGAGGTTGTGCTTCATAAGGATATCACGACTGCAGAAGCGATTGCCCATTTAAAAACCACGGTTCCGGAAGCGGGAATCGCCTATTATTTGTATGTTGTTAATGATGACATGAGGTTAGTCGGAGTCGTTTCGCTACTCGAAATCATTGTTGCTCCATCTGAAACATGCATCGATGAAATCATGAATCCAGAGGTCATCTCTGTATTCGCAAATACAGATCAGGAGGCAACAGCAAGATTGATGGCGCGTTACGATTTATTAGCATTGCCTGTGGTTGATGAAAAATACCAACTGCTTGGTGTAATTACACATGATGACATGGTAGCAGTATTGGAAGAAGAGGAAACCGAAGATATCTTCCGCTTGGGTGGTGTCCCAGATGAGCGTGTTTCCACAACTGTGGCACCAGGAATTGCATTGCGTGCTCGCTTACCCTGGCTTGTGTTAAATATGGGTACTGCCATGCTATCAGCTGTTGTATTGAGTTTATTTGAGGAGACTATTGCCCAACTGGCAGTTTTAGCAGTATTCTTCCCAATCGTCGCAGGCGTGAGTGGGAGTGCAGGAACACAAACATTGACCGTAACAGTTAGGGGATTGGCGTTAGGAGAAGTTAGCCCGAGAGATGGAATTGGAATGCTGACCCGGGAAATAATGATTGGCTTGGCGAATGGGATAGTTCTAGGCATGCTGATTGCAGTGATCGCTCTAGTATGGAAAGGATCTCCAATTCTAGGTTTTGTTGTCGGTCTTGCCACATTTATTAATCTGATCGCAGCCGGATTTGCAGGTGTGCTTGTTCCGCTAGGTATGTCGATTATCAAGTTAGATCCTGCGCTTGCCTCACCAGTCTTGGTGTCCACGCTAACGGATACACTTGGATATCTAATTTATCTCAGCATCGCCACGATTTTGTTACTCAGATTTATCTAAGCAAACCAAAAAAAGGCTTAACCCTCATTGACGATTACATAAAAATGCTTGAGACTCTGGTCTCAAATGCAATAAATCAGGGTGAAAAGGTGGATGATGTGCTTAGTTAAGAGCTGCCTGAAATATTTTAAACTTGGTCAATTGGTAGCTCTCGTATGGAAGTGAACAACCAGTTTATGTTTGAATATTTATCAAGTGGCGAATGAATTTTGTCTTCTACAGCTTGGGAACACACTGATAAGAAACAAAGAAGGATAGCACACTATGAGAAAAATGTGGCTCGCAGTTCGTCATGAATACATCAAGAACGTACGTCAAAAAAGCTTTTTGATCGCTTTGTTCAGTTTACCTTTGTTTATCGGATTATCGGTTGGTTTGGGAATGTTCATCGGATCACAAGAGAACAATTCAGCTGCGGTTGGCTATGTTGACAACTCTGGAGTACTGGACAATCCCATTGCTATCTCGGGTATCTCAGACCGTGAACGGATTGAATTTGTCCAGTATTTTGATGAATCAGAAGCTCAGGAGGCACTTAAGGCGAATAACATACAGGCATATTTTGTGCTCCCACGAGATTACCCGGAAAATAAAGATATCGGGCTTTTCTTCACCGATGAGCCTGGAGAAAACGCGATCAGGGATTTTTATGATTTTTTGCAGCTCAATTTATTGAGCGGTTACCAGCCAGAAATTCGAAATCGTGTGACAATGGGCAGTAACTCGATTTTGCGTACTCCTGATGGTCTTCGAGAATTTCCAGATAATGAACCATCAGTTAGCATGTTCTTGCCTCTAATTGTGAGCTTTGGCTTTGTTTTATTGCTATTGATCAGCTCCGGATTCCTCATGAGTGGATTTTTAGATGAAAAATCCAACCGAACCATTGAATTATTGGTGACTTCGCTTTCCCCAGCTCAATTTGTAGGGAGTAAATTGGTGACGGTGCTGGCTATCGGTCTGACGATGTTGGCAACCTGGATCGTGGTCGGGGTGGTGGCATTTATTGTCGGCAGTAATCTACTGGACTTAGCATGGATGAGGGATATAACGTTGAATTGGCGCGATATCCTGACAGTCGTTGCTGTTGCATTGCCTTCTTACATGTTTGCAGCCGCGTTGATGCTCGCGATTGGATTGATTATCGGAGATAACCAGGAGGCTGAATCTGTTGGTCCATTGTTTTTCCTAGTGGCATTTATCCCTCTGTGGTTTGCAGTTCCGATTGCGAGGGAAATTAATGGGTCACTCGCGATAATACTAAGCGTCATTCCGATCGCGTCTCTGCTGACAGTTGGTTTCCGAAGTATGTTCATCCAGATTCCTCTGTGGCAGGTCCTATCCAGTGTCGCCTTTCAGTTGCTATTGGTAGCGGGAGCACTATGGTTGGCGATTCGTACTTTTCGGATTGGGATGTTGAGGACCGGGAAACGGATCAGATGGGATGAGTTATTTACCAGGCACAAAGATCTTGCCCATGAGGAGGGAAGATGAGGAAGACCTTAGAAATCATGCGGTATGAACTGGTTTCAGCCCTGAAACGACCTTCATTTTTACTATTTGCATTTGGATTACCAATAATTGTGGTCATCGCATTTACAGGATATTCATTTTTTAAATCGAACCAAGCCGCTGGTGGTGGGGGAGAGCAAGCTCAAGAAGATAAAGGCCTGGAGACAGAAGGTTATATCGATCTGGCAGGGTTGATTACGATCATTCCCAGTGATCTCCCAGCTAATACTTTAGTATCTTATTCAAATGAAGTGGAAGCTCAAACTGCTTTGGAGGCTGAGAAAATCAGTGCGTATTATATAATTCCTGAGGATTATATTGAAACGGGTGAGTTAGTTTATATCCACCCCAAGATCAATCCCATCTCTGAAGGGGGTCAAGATTGGGTTATGCGCTGGACGTTATATGTAAACTTGTTGGGGGGTGATATGGAGATGGCCTCGAATATCTGGTACCCAGCAGATTTTATCCGGCATGATTTATCTAAGACCGGGGGTGCAAGTGGTGATTCATCTGGAGAATGCATGACACCAGGTTATACCTGTGAGTCTAATGCTTTGATTCAATTGCTGCCCTTGGGGATCATGCTCATAATTTATATCTCTATTATGTCTGGAGGAAGTTATCTGCTCAGATTGGTAAGCAGTGAAAAGGATTCCAGAGTGATGGAGCTGTTGCTTCTCTCTGCTTCGCCCAGCCAACTGCTCAATGGCAAGGTAATCAGCTACTGCCTGTTAGGTTTTCTCCAGGTTCTCGCCTGGTTCGGTGCAGTATATTTAATATTTTCAATTGGGGGTACTACCTTAAATTTCCCACCAGGATTTGAACTACCAGTTTCGCTTTTTATATGGGGATTGGTTTTCTTTGTTCTGGGGTATGCGGTATATGCCAGCATGATGGCAGGAGCAGGTGCATTAACACCGAAATTGTCCCAATATACTTCGGTGTATTTTATTGTAACTATACCTTTGATGATTAGCTATTTATTTTCGATTGTTCTAGCTAGGAGACCACATTCACCGCTCGCGGTTGGATTGAGTATATTCCCACTTTCTGCACCAGTGATGATGATCACCCGGTTAACGGTAGGGGGAGTCCCAATCTGGCAGCCTATAATGGCAGCTGGGTTAACTCTGTTCATGGCGGTATTAATTATCCGCGCTGTAGCCCGTATGTTTCATGCCCAGATCCTCTTATCTGGTCAACCATTTTCAATCACACGTTATTTAAAAGCCCTTGTTAATTCTCAATAAGGCGTGATGATGGATTTGATCATAAATGATAATGATAATATGGTGTAATCAATTGGACGGAAAAGGCAATCATTGAGAAGCGAACATAATCAAAGTGAAACTATACTCTAGTATGGGAGAGATCTATACTCCAGGCTCATAACAAGTTGAAGGCTATATTGTATGATTAAGGAATGGAAAAAAGATCAAAGAATAATTGATTCTGTGAAAATGCATGGAAGGAGCAATTGATGACTCAGGTCAAAGTATCACATATCGCTAAATCCTTCGGCAGTGTTAAGGCTGTTCGCGATGTGACATTCGAAGTCGACAAGGGAGAGATCTTTGGTCTTCTCGGTCCGAATGGTGCGGGAAAAACTACGACGCTCCGGGTGATGCTGGATATATTTAAACCAGATACCGGTACTGTCTCTGTTCTGGGCGGACCGATGAGTGAAGAGAAAAAAGATTTGATCGGGTATATGCCAGAAGAGCGTGGTTTGTACCAGGATATCCCTCTCGAACGGTGCCTGGTGTACTTAGCAACATTGAAAGGGCTCACGGCTGGTGAGGCACGAAAACGTCTGCAAGAATACCTGGAAAGGTTTGATTTGCTGCCCCATAAAAACAAAAAAGTGAAGGAATTAAGTAAAGGCATGCAGCAGAAGGCGCAAATAATTGCCGCGATTTTGCACCAACCCGATTTAATCATTATCGATGAACCATTCACATCTCTCGATCCCATAAACATGCAGTTGGTAAAAGATCTAATGGGGGAGCTTCGCGAAGATGGTGTGACGATCCTTATGTCAACTCACCAGATGCACCAGGTTGAAGAATTGAGCGATCGGATTCTTCTGATCAATGAAGGAAAGAATGTCCTCTATGGAAATCTGGATTCTATCCGCCGAGATTATGCTGGACACGCAGTCATGGTTCAAACTGTTGGAGAGATACCAAGATTACCTTTTGTGGAGACGATGGTTCGACTCAATAGTGCCACGAAACTGATTCTTACTGAGGGATCAACGCCTCAAGATGTTTTGGGTGCTTTAGTGGCACAAGATGTAGCTGTAGAGAAATTCGAAATCGCTCTACCGACCCTTGATGAAATCTTTATCAAAGTGGTGAAAGAAGAAAGCGAGTAATTTACGATTTTCAATCGTATTTGTAATCCCCGATCTGGTGCACTTTGTCGACAGATAGAAGAAATTTGGAATGATTGGACGTGCATGTCTTTTGCATTGAATAGATCTTTGACCATTTTGTTGCTCGACGCCTACGATGGAATTCACTTTTCATTTGATTCTCTCTTGAATTGCTCACCTTCGTTATTCTCGCTATTGGAGCGGTGTTCTATATACGCAGCTCGGAGACGAGACAGCGAGCTCAATCCTTGTTAGTTGGTTTTGGTATAACATGGATTTTGATCATCTCAGTGAATGCAGTTTATTGGAATGGCCGGCAAGAGGTTTGGATGAGAGAACCTGCTCATTGGCAGACAACTGTACGGCAGCTCCTGGTTCCAGGTATGATTTTGTTAGGCTTACTTTTCTCACCCATTATTTTAAACGGCTTGCAGCGTTATCCCCGTCCGAACAATGCTGCTTTATGAATCCAGTAAGATCTTTGCCGCTATTCATTACTCCCTCAAGCGGGAAATCATCTTTCTGCATTTCATCAATGCTTACAGATGTTATCGAGTTTGATTGAAAATAGTATTCAAATTTGTGGATTTGGTTGGGGGAATTAAAATTCTTCGTATCTTTCAATTTCAAAAACAAAGATTGTCGCACCACCAACATTGACTGGGATCGGATTGGGGAAGGGTGTCGGTCCTGCTTCAAGCGGAGACGATACATATTCAACCCGTTTCTTGCAGCTGCCGCTGAGGGCATCTACGGCGTTTTTTTCTTGTCCTTTAACCAATCCAATCAAGAGGGTGATGTTGCGGCGACCTAAAAACCCACCGGTGCTTGGAAAATGTGTGACAGAGAATCCCAATTTAGATAATGCGCTGAGTGCATTCTCTAAATCTTGTTCCTGGATGACAGCACTTAGTAGTCTGTTAATGGGTAGATGAACACCTGATTGTTGGCGAATCAATTCGGGCCAGTTTAGAACTTCACTGGTGAGCGCTGCATCCACCTCGGAGACGAGCTGGATGTAGGTTTCGTCACTGATGATTCCATCTTTTAACAAGGTACTTAGTGTGCTCCGTTGAGCTTGCAGGGATTCACGCCGAGCTGCTTCCATCTCTTCAGCTTCCAATTCTGGGTGATTTGTCAGCACTTGTTTGGTTGCCTCAACCAAAACTTGATTATATTGTTCTAACAATGGTGAGATCGTTTGCCAGGTGTGCGCAGATATCAACCCGTTCTGACGCATATGTTCGAGATGCTCAAAGGCAGACTGTGTTGCCATTGCTCGTGCGTGGCGGCGCTCATATTCTTCTTTTACCGCACTTCGTTCACTAATTCCCAAACGGCGAACGAGTGGTCCAATTGTTAGACCCTGCACTAATAAGGTGAAAATTACCACACCGAAGGTCATAACCTGTAACTGGTTACGCGCATCACCTAAGACAAGTGGCAGACTAAGAGCGAGAGCGAGGGAGATCGCCCCGCGTAAACCACCCCAATTGAGAACGTGTTGCCAACGTAATGGAATATCACGTCCTACCCACGCCAGTCCGTAAATCGTAACCGCTCGAGCAATAAGTACTGCGATGATGGCGATAGCGATCACCTGCCAGGAGGCGAAAAGTGATGAGAGTTCGATCTGTAAACCTATCAGTAAAAAAATGAATGAGTTGGCTAAGAATGCAGCATATTCCCAAAAGTTGAACAAAACGATGCGGGTGGTTGGGGACATCCCCGCGGGCCCAATATTACCCGCAATTAGACCTGCCCCCACTACCGCTAAAACACCACTGACATGAAAAACTTCTTCAGCAATAAGGAATGACCCATAAGCTAAAATCGTGGTCAAGGTTGTTTCAATTAAATAATCATCGATTCGGTCGATGATCTGCGAGACGAGCGCTCCAAGGACCACTCCTATGATTATCCCTCCACCGGCGATCCTGACGAAATCGACAATACTGGTGAAGAGATTGAATTCACTGCCAGTTAGGGCAATTGAAATTACCAAACCATAAAGAACTATCGAAGTTCCGTCATTAAGAAGACTCTCACCTTCGAGCATAACTTGCAGACGTTTTGGGGCCCCTAAATTTCGGAAGAGTGCGATCACAGCGACTGGGTCAATGGCAGCGACAATCGCCCCGAATACCAATGTATAGATGATCGGGATACCAGTGCCCCAACTGACGAGCGCTCCCACAATTGCCATCGTCAGGATCACGCCCGGAATGGCAAATGTCAGGATCGGAACTATATCCCGTCGCAAATTATTAATGTTTAAATGGAAGGCACCCTCAAAAACGATGGGGGGTATCAGTAAGGCAAAAATCAGGGTTGGTTGGATTGTGATATCTACTTGGGGTAACAAGGTAATCAGCAATCCAATGACAACCAAACCAAGTGTGTAAGGGACGCGAAATTGACGAGCAGCAATACCTACTAATGATGCTATGAACAATAGGATGAAAACGATTTCTTCGATAAGGATGAATGATTCTTCGTCCTCAAGTAACCCTGCCTGCTCTTCCGCTTGACTGTCACTTGTTTCTCCACCCTGGGATTCATCTGTCACCACCTGAGTATCCTGAATAATTGGCTCAAAACCGAGAGAAGCACAGCCCGACAGAATACTGCTTATTCCAAATATTGCGATTACAAGGATTAATCTGTATTGGGAATGTGTTATTTTTCTCAACATATTATTCCAGGGTTACGAGACGAGGTTCAGGATCATCAATCGCGATTGTTTGGCCATCTGGGAATACAACCTGAGAATTATTATGACCACGGAGTACTGTCATCCCGCGATATTTTACCGTAACCGGCCAGGGAAAAGGATTATTTCCTGCGAGGTGAACTTTCCAAGGGGAGATCAGTTGAACGCCGAGAGTTTCTAAGAATAATCCTAATGGGGCCAGACCCCAAAGGGAATTCGATTCTCCAATTCCTTGACCTGTATCCGCATTGTAGTATTGCCGAAAACATCCTTCCTGTTTCAAAGTTTCGATGATTGCACTCATTATACGAGTCACTAGTTTTCCTGCTTCCTCTCGATATCCATAGGAGATTAATCCCTCTCCAATTAATACACACCATGGGAGATAGACGTATTGGTAAACCTCATTTTCCAAATCAACGTTTTTATCAGGACAGGCCGGTAATCCGAATTCACGCCAGTAACGGTCTGGATTAGTGATGGTTTTTTCAACAAGGGATTTTGCCCTTTCATTAGATGGGATTCTTGCCCAGATCGGAAGTAAAGTTGTGATGTCCTGACTCGTTAATCCTGCGCTGGAAATAATGACGGAATCATCTTCATCGAGTCCGAGAATTTCCACGAATTCAAGTGAGGTGTAAGTTTGATCGCTGGTAGCTGTCCCCCATCCTGGAAACCAAAGCAATCGATCGGATGGAATACGTTCAACGCGATGTTTGCCAGACGGGCTGAGACCGTGGATAGTTATTTGGGATTTGCGGGTCGTTTCCTGACTGGTTTTTATCCGGAAAACCAAACGATGCGGCTGGGAGAAATCTTGGTTTATTTGGATTACTCCAGAACCAGATTGCTCGCAAATCACTATTTTGTTTGTACGTTTATGGCTATCACGATCCCAATATGTATAGCTGTTAATTTGCTCATCCCAAGCGTCCTCAACTGCAAATCGTAATTTATCAGCATAGGACTCCAAATTAGATACTGGGTCGGTCAGGTTTATCAATTTGGCGATTCTGATTAAGACCTGACATTCTTGATACAAGAAAGCGCATAATGATGGACTTTCAGAGGTTGTTATGTCTATCCCTTGCGCCCATGAGTGCCAGCGTGCGAATATTGGATGGTCTTCAAATCCAGCCTGGATGGGGTGGTCCCACTCTGGAACATCATCTTCATCTCTGTCATGTTGTGGAGAAAACCATGAGAAGAAGAAATTTAATAATTTCGGAAACACATGCACCAGGAATTCTTTATCTTCGAGGACTTGATAAATTCGCCAAGCAAAGCTAGCAAGAAGAGGTGTCGCGAGTCGATTGCTTAGTTGACCTCCTAATCCAGGCTTCCAATCGATTTCGCCATTTTCATTAATCGAATTCAACGAGTTTTTCAATATTCCTGCAGCTAGATTGGGCGCAGATGGGAGAATCAGGTTGGCCAAGTAATATGAATCCAGCGGTGTCTGTCCACTCCATTGAGGACCGTAATCGCTTCCATCACCTCTGTAAGAAAAGCCATCATCTGGGTGGCGGGTTGTTGCAAATGATAGTCGTTCAAGGTGAGGTGTTTTGCCAATAAACAAACCGAGGGCTGTCTTTTGGGCTAGGGAAAATGCATTGTCCCACTCTTCATTACCAGTATAGATATCGACTTGAGCTAAATTATGAAGCTCAAGGCGTGCAATTTCTGCCTCCCAGTTGCTCGCTGCGATCTCTCTAGCGAGGGAGAAAGAATCTTCTGGTGTACTGAGGGCAGCTTGACACCAGATAAATTGACGGGATTTCCCCGGAGGTAAATCTAAGCCATGCACAAGAGCAGGGTAGGGGCTGTTGACCGTGGATGCGCCCCCAGTGATAAAAATGACTGGAGCTATATTTCCGCTGGCGCCGACGAGAACCGGAACAGCTTCGATCTCCTGCGGAGTCATTCGTGAACCATCATCTGAAGGGTTAAGCAGTGCAACCCATTCAAACTTGATTTGCTTATTCTGAGAACTCGTGTTGGTGATGCGAATTCGTCCTGCGATCGCATTCGAAGCAGGCACCCAATATTCACCGGATACCTCTATAGAATCTATAGGGGAGTAGGTTATCTCAGTGAAATTGGGGAACAAACGGCGGATGTTAGGTGTTTTTACAAATCTCTTCGGATTAGTAATGCTGTCATGTGCTTCAGAAAAACGAGGAAACATGCGCATCTTCTTCGCGCGGAGTCCATAAGTTGTCTGGAGAGCGATAGCTTGAGGTTCGCCACTATTTTGGGTGAGTTCCCAAATCTGGTCATTAACGTAATTAGGATTTGAGACTCGTGCATCAGCAGCGATTGTCAGCGTCAATGGGGTTCCTGAGCCGAGATTATTCTCATGCATATAGAGAACCTAATACTCGAAATGACCCTCTGTTACGTATTCTGTTAATTCGGTAACACTTAAACGATCGATGCCTAATTTTCGCAGTGTTCGTCCTCGTCGCCAATAATCAGTGCGGTGGATGATACACGCCATCCGAATGATACTCTCCATCCCCCGGACGGAGACTCCGTACCGTTGAGCCATTGAAGCTATGGGCACCAAACTCATCGGCACATCCTCGAAAATATACCGGTGATTAAGGGTATTTGGAGCTTTAATCCCATAGTAACCTGGTTGATTATGAATTGCCTCATGCAGGTCATCACCTGTTGTGGTATATGCCATTTTTAACCAATCCATCGCAGTTTGGGCGCGTATTCCCAACGCGGAAGCAACCGTCACCCTTTCACGATCTAAGACTTCCAGTAGACGGGCAACAGATGGTGTCACTCCATCAATGTAAAACTGAAAATCGCCATGGGTAGATTCTATCCGACCGGCATTGAGCAAAGTCAATGCTGGATGAAAAATGGCTCCCATATTGTTCAAACCCGTATGAAGTACATTGGTGCCATCAATAAATTGTGGATATGCTGGGATGATGACTTTTAAAACTTGATCTGTGCGATTGGAAGGTAAGGCTGCCAGCGGTACAGCATCCTTGATTCGAAAGATCCGTGCTTGTGCAGGACCATCTGAACGGCTGGCATAGATAAATGTTTCAGCTTCGGATATCGTGACATCGGCTTTACCGCCCGCATCCCGGATAACTTTCGCAAATTCGAGAGCTCCACCTGTGCGCCCCGGGTGGAGGACTACAATTTGCCCGTCCCGAAGAAATGGTCCTGCGTTCCGGGCGATATTTGCATGTGCCGATGATGGAACTACAACCATCACGACATCCGCAGCTTCTATGGCAGCTTGAATCTCTGAGGTAACGATGTTTAATTCCCCGAATCCGTGGG
Source organism: Chloroflexota bacterium (assembly GCA_030669775.1). Taxonomy (GTDB): domain Bacteria; phylum Chloroflexota; class Anaerolineae; order Anaerolineales; family UBA4823; genus PFL25. Next base: position 16,704 of record DAOVCZ010000004.1, read on the forward strand.
GGCCACCTTCGTAACTTTCTAATTCAATTCCGCCTCTTGTCTTAATAGCCGCGATATGCTCTGGCGTGCGGTTGTACAAGTTCACCTCAAATCCCTTCAAAGATAGGTGAGCTGCCATAGCTTTTCCCCCATGTCCTGCACCAACTACAGTAAATCGGGTAGATTTGCCCATCGTCTCTCCTTAATTCTGAATTTTAATGATTGCACCTGACAAGGAATATACTTCGTAACTTATCCTAGAGAACCTCTAGATTTGCAATACGTTCTTTTTCTGATACTTGTCGACCTGAAGCGTCTATAGCAGTACACGCTCCTTTGATAATCCGGGTTTTGATTTTCCCCCGGGCAAATGGATTGTTACGTAACTGAGGTGCATCCAGTATTCCCTTGTCAACAGCGTTGGAAAGTGTTGTTGGATCAATTAATGGATCCGATAAGCCTGGACTTCCAAGGGCTTGAATTGATTGGATCGTAAATTTGCTTTCTTCTACTAATTGTTCTTTTCGCTCTTGGACCAATGGATCAGCTCTCATGTCTGGCTGGCCCGCTAGAGCGTTATCAATTGCCCGACGAGCGAGCTTGCTTGCCTGGATAATATCTTTGGCTGTTGCAGCATGGTCAGCTTCTGTATGTCCTACAATGTGAACAATATGCGGTTTGATTGACATTTGCAAATATATACTGGCCACTAAGTGTGCACGGGCAGAATCAATATCTTGAGGATAACTGAGCAGCCCTGTCCGCGTTTGACGCCAAATGCGAAAATCCTGGTCAGCCAATGGGGAAATCAATTCGAGGATCGCCAGCATTTTTGCTAAATCCATGGCATCACTTAAACCTGGAGGGCTGTTGAACATCAACTGGGCAATATAATCACTTACTCCGAAGTATTTTGCATTATAAGCAGCCAGGAATGCCGAGACTACAAAAACCACACACGTGGCGTCACGCATACCCCAATGATGTGGTTCATTAAGTTCAACTGGGATATTTCGATTTCCATACCATTCCATTACCTTCTGGTGCTCACGAATAGACCCTTGTAGATCCCAAGGACCACGGCCATCCATCTGATTGAACCAGAATAAAGGGATTGCACACCACGCGTTATGGATGGTATCGACGTAAAGTTCGGCTAGATCGATAAAATCATCTGTTCCAGAATATGTACGCATTAAGGGGTAGTTACCTACGCGGCTGTCAGCATATAATTCCCGGTAATCACCTGCTGAGCGGACAGGAACTCCCCCTGCACCTCGCCTGCGTGGATCTTGTCTCTCTGGATTAAAAAAATTCTCTTGTGCATCCTGATCAATACCCAAAGAGATAACATCAATCGCTTGTGCTTCGGCGATTTCTCTAATGCCTTTGCGTGTTGCCTCCATGGTTGGTAGACCAAAATGGTGACGAAGAAGGGGATAGGGTGATTTCCAAAGAATACGATCAATAGTATTCTGGGGGAAATCAGATTCGCTTTCAGGCTTGACAGATTGTCCTTTCAAGTAAGCTAAAACAGTTTCAGCTGGTTCCCCACCTTCAAATGTACGTTCAAAGAAACCGAGCGCTTGAGCCCGAGAAGCAATGGGAGGTGTACCCCCAAATGCAAATCGAACACCCTGGTTGCGCAATTCATCAGCTGATTCAGCGAATTCACCTAGTAATCGTTCACCCGTGTCTGGCGTTAATCGATAAGAAACTGCCACAAGATCAGCTTTTTCCCGCTCTGCAGCTGCGATCACTTCAGCAACCGGAACGGATGGACCGAGAAAGATCGTCCGCCATCCTGCTTCTTCAGCCAAGCGCAGAAAGTTCATGACCCCAGCGACATGGACACATTCACCAAGCGCTGCAGCGACGACGGTTTTTCCCGAGGGTGACATATTTGTTATTGAGCCTTATATCGTGATATTGATGATTTTGATTTCGGTAATATTTTTTGCTTTGTGATTATAGACGATTAATATTTGCCCAATTAGCAATCTTGCTAAAATGGGATGGGGGAACAAGTTATGATCATTTTTCGTCTTTAATGTGTGATATTTGTATAAATCATTCTAACACACCATACATACGCTTGATTGACTTAATGAAAACTGAGAGAAATCGATCATTATGTCCTGCATGTTATAATTTTTTTTGACTTTTCTCGGGAGAAAACTCGAGGCGATTATTATATTTGAGGTCAAGATTAAATAAATCAAGTATTTTGAGTGAATACATACAATCAGAATGAGGGATTTCTTAAATTAGTTTGAAGATGCAATAATAAAAGCGGTTTGGCTTGGTGAATAAAAATAACTCGAGTATGGAGGAGAAATGACAACCTTAATGCGTGGAAAATACTTTGATGAATTTGAGGTTGGAATGAATTTTGTAAGCCCTGGGCGGACAATAACTGAAAGTGATATTGTTTCATTCGCAGGTTTGTCAGGCGATTACACTCAAATCCATACCGATGCAGAGTTCAGTAAAACAACACCTGTCGGTCAGCGAGTAGCGCATGGATTACTGGGTCTTTCAATTGCCTCTGGTCTAGCTGTTAGAACAGGAGTCCTTGAAGGCACAGTTATTGCATTTAGAGAAATTGTTGAATGGAAGTTCGTCAAGACGATCTTTATTGGTGATACAGTTCGTGTTTCGTTATACGTGCTTGAAACCAAGGCGCTCCCCAGGTTAAGAGGGGGGACAGTCAACATCGAATTAAGATTATTAAACCAAAATGACGATGTTGTAATGAAGGGGATTTGGAAAGTATTGGTGGCATCAAAACCAGAGTAATCTCATGCCAGATGCTGTTCTGAACAATCCATCAGAAGATGATCCTGATCGCGATCAGAAAAATATCTCCAACCAAGATGGAGAAGGGCATGGATTCTCAGAATCTGCCGGGATCGATCAACACCCTAGTGAAGAAAAACCTGTTTCTGATTCAAGTGAGGATTCTGCCGGAACGCTCAATGAAGAATTCGAAAATGGAAAGGATACATCAGAAGTAAGAGTACATTCTGAAGGTGAGACAGAACAGAATGATGTTGATTCCCCAAGAGTTGAGGATAGAAAAGGATCAGATACAGAATACGAATTAGATGAGCAGGCTGCTGAATCCGTCGATTCTTCAGAATTCTATTCAACATATACAGCCAAGGGTTGGTATAACCCTGATGAAGGTCTTCCAGTTGAAACCGAGATCACCAAAAGAGATTCTGAACAGGATAATGAGCTGATCACCGGGGATACACAGCCGGTAAATGTATCCTCTGTAGAACCTCCACTAACACTTGATCAAATATCCTCCTCCAAGTTACCACAAAGTGATACACAAGGTAATCATTTGCCAAACCAGATCGATCTGGATGCCACCCGAGTCGCTTCCACAGCTTATATCGCTTCTAAGATTGATTCTGTAAATCGAATAAATTCAACCTCTCAATCCAGAACAGGCTACTCTCCCTCTCAGCGATCATCTGCTGCTCCACCTCGTGCTGGGGCGTTTGACTTACAACGTGGTATGGGATGTTTACTCCGATTTTCCATCGCCGGAATGTTCATTCTGGTGATTGTGGGATTGATCGGCATATCGGTATTACTATTCCAATATTACCGGATTGCGGCAACATTACCCCCAGTTGATGATTTGCGCCAGAAAGCAGCCCAATTTGAGACCACCCGTATCCTCGATCGTAACGGAAATGTATTGTATGAGATCTTGGATCCAACCGCCGGTCGTCGTTCTTATGTAAATCTGGATAAGATCTCTCCCTACCTGGTAGCAGCGATCATTGCGACGGAGGATAAAGGTTTTTACAGCCACCCTGGATTTGATGCGACTGCAATTGGCAGAGCTTTTTTACAAAATTATCAAGGTGGCGAAACAGTTTCGGGGGCTTCCACAATTACCCAACAATTAGCTCGAATGCTCTTATTCTCTCCGGAAGAGCGGTCGGAAATCACATATATGCGCAAGGTTCGTGAAGCAATCCTGGCAGCGGAAATAACACGACGCTACACGAAAGACGAGATCCTGGAGCTCTATATCAATGAAGTTTACTTTGGAAATCTTGCTTATGGTGTGGAGGCTGCTGCGCAAACCTATTTTCGTACCTCTGCAGACAAGTTGACATTAGCCCAGGCAGCTTTTCTAGGTGGATTAATCCAAGCCCCTTCAGTTTATGATGTCTACACAAATCGAGATGTCACATTGAACCGTTTAGAACAGGTTCTGTTCTTAATGTATGAGGTTAGTCAGGAACAAGGATGTATCTATGTGAGTAACAGTCCTCAAAGAATTTGCGTGGATGCGCTCGTCGTTGCAGGTGTCGCTAATGAGATGGCAGATTATGATTTCAAATCACCAGATATTGAAATCCGATACCCACACTGGGTAACATATATCCGATCCTTACTCGAATCCCAATTTGATGCTCAAACCATCTATCGTTCCGGATTCGATGTACACACAACGCTTGATCCAGGTTTACAAGAACTTGCCGAACAAGTTGTTGCCAAACAGGTAAATGCTCTAGCGGATCGCAATGCCAGCAGCGGTGCCCTTGTTGTGATGCGTCCAAATACCGGTGAAATTTTAGCTATGGTTGGATCAGCAGATTTCTATGACGAAAAGGATGGCCAGGTGAACATGGCGATCAACCCTCGCCAGCCAGGATCATCATTTAAACCCCTCACATATACTGCTGCATTCGAGAAAGGGTGGACACCCGCAACATTAATTTGGGATGTTCCTTCCGAATTTCCCCCATCAGGTGATCCGAATGACACACGCAAACCTTATATACCAGTTAACTATGATGACCGCTTTCATGGACCTGTCACAGTCCGGTCAGCATTAGCTAATTCATATAACGTCCCAGCAGTTAAGACTCTCGATTTTGTGGGCATTTACGATAATCCGGACACACCAGCTGTGGATGGATTGATTGCTTTCGCAAAACGTTTAGGCATAACGACATTAACCCGAGACGATTACGGGTTATCTTTGACCCTCGGTGGAGGTGAAGTTACTTTACTCGAGCTCACCGGTGCATATGCGACATTTGCCAATGGAGGCCGGCGCATACCTCCGACTGCAATAACCCAGATCGTTGATTTTAATGGCAATGTGGTATACCAATACAATCCACCGACAGGTGAGCAGGTAATTCGACCTGAACATGCATATTTGATCTCTTCCATTCTATCGGATAATGAGGCCCGTACTCCTGCTTTTGGACCCAATTCTGTCTTAAATTTACCTTTCCAAGCTGCTTCGAAAACCGGCACCACTAATGATTTCCGTGATAACTGGACGATAGGATACATCCCAGAACTCGCAGTGGGTGTATGGGTCGGAAATGCAGATTATTCTCCAATGCAAAATATTAGTGGTTTAACTGGTGCAGCACCCATCTGGGCTGAGTTCATGAAAGAATCTGCCAACCAGGTTACTGGAGGAAACCCTTCGCCATTTATCAGACCTGGTGGAATTGTCGAAAGGATAATCTGTGCAGTATCAGGAACGGAGCCTTCTAATAAATGTCCAATTCAGCGTAGCGAAATATTTGCTGCAAACCAGCCACCATTACCTAAAAATCAGGATTTATGGAAAAAAGTGGTTGTTGATACCTGGACTGGTTTGGAAGCTTCGCCTGCATGTGAAAAATATACTGATGAAAAATTAGCCGTCAACGTTGATGATTCTTGGGCAATTCGCTGGTTAAAGAAGGATTCAAATGGAAAAGCGTGGGCAGAAAACAATGGTTTTTCCAGTCCACTCTTCTTCGTTCCCAAACGTAGATGTACGGTAGAGGACCCACGTCCGTTATTACAATTTACCTCCCCGAGAGCTGGGGATAAGATCACCCAAAGCCCATTGGAGATATTCGGACAAGCAGGTGCGACGGCAGATTTCGAATCTTATCGCTTAGAGTATGGGTTAGGAAGTAAGCCGGTCAAATGGGAATTACTTAAGAAAGATGGAATTCCGGTCAATGATTCGGCAAAGCTTTTTGAGTGGGATCTCAAGGAATTGCCAGCTGGGGAGATCACCTTGCGCATAATTCTTCGCAGCATCCATGAGACCTACGCCGAATTAAAAATAAGCTTAAATTTACAGGTTCCCACACCAACGCCAACACCAACTCCAACTTTCACTCCTACACCAACCTATACGCCGACACCGACTTTTACACCCACACCTACTCCCACTGCGACACCCACAGAAACTATGACACCGACAATCACTCCGACTCCTCAGGATACGCCGGTCCCATCACCAACACCGCTTGATCCTTTCTGGACCCAACCACCAAGTACCACAACCAGCAGTCCATAATAAAATACCCGCCAAACGGCGGGTATTTTATTTCATGCGATTCTTCGGTTTCAAACATCTGGTTCTATGATCGTTACACTTGCTGCTTCCGGTGCAACTACCTGACCAAACAGGTGGGCATAGAGCGCAAATAGATAAACACTGCTGAGGGCGCTGATCAACCACATTAGTACCCAACCGATGCAGAGAATAAATCCCAATACGATAGATATGAGCGCGACAACAATGCCGACAACAATCGCACTTACGATCGAGACCAGCCAGGCTGTTAGATATTTACTCGTGTTCTTCGAAACAATCTTGATGATCTCACCAATTTCAAAGCAAGAACCGAAAGTTCCTTTGCGAGCAAAATTGATGAAGACTGCCGGGAAATAGAAGCTCAGCGCTAAAAAGTACAGAACCAACAGGCAAATTAAGAAGATGCCAATTCCAGTAAACAATGATATTACTGTATCGGAGATATTCGAGCCTTCAATACTGGCAGGAATCACCAGGAAGCCAATTGGGAGACAGCCGATAATCAGAGCTGGCAGAGCATAAATAATTCCCGCTGCCCAGATAAGAAATCCCTTGACGAATTTATCACCAAAATCGCTCCATTCTGGCATTGGTAGAGAAACACCGTCGATCACGTTGCGAACTATGTCGACAGTGTAACCAGTCCAGGCGAAGTTAAGAATCGGGACTAAGGAAACAATCGCCCCAAGAAATAATTTCGAGAGCCACTCATCATCCTCAAATGGGTATGAAAACGATTTGCCAATATCCATAATGCATTCTCCTTTGTTAATTAGATCTTTTACTTATGAACCGGAGGTCTGGTAATTCTTTCTCCACCGCAGATTTGATCTGCGATTTCTCGAACCATCACACATTAAGATGGTTACTAAATTCATTGTTATAGAACACACCAATCAACTTTGAGTTACGTATTATCTGTATTATCCCATTGATATTATGGAATAGAAATCAACAATTGGATAAATAGTAATTTATTCCTATGCATGATCTGGCATTTCCTGGCTGATTCTGCTCCTCACAGAATCAGAAACCTGGACAAGGAATTCAAATTATCAATAACGTTTCAGAGTGGTCATGAATGGAGTCAATCGAAACATTTCCAAGCTAAGTGGAATCAGGATAACGGTTACGCAAAGAAAATATGATACAAACAACCATATGGCGCTCCACCACCAACCGATTAACACGAAATATAATGCTCTCAGGAAAAAGTTGCGTTGAGGAAGGCTAGATTCGGTTATTCTCGTTTCTCCTCCCACATGCATTACCTGGATTTCTCTCCTTGGAGGCTGGAGAGAGAGAATCCGAGGTATGTTGTTTAAAATCGCCAAACCAATTGGCAAGCCAATAATGGTGATGTTCAAAAACCAGGCAATGGCAATTGCGATTACGCCAAGCCACCACCCAATAAAAATAAACCATAGGGCTTGTATAAGACATCCTGGTCCTGATTCTCTTTGGATCGTAGTTGATGATTGAATTGGGGTTTCAATCGACATAATAGCTCCTGAATTTGGGTCTGAATTTTATATCCAGTATAGTTTTCTTTCACTTTTTGTTTGCTGTTGTTGATAGTTGTTCGGTTCAACAACTGACCTTTCGAAATATTAGAGCAACCGCATTTGAGCAGGAGATTCGGTCAAAGGATCAAGGGCAAGAAGTGTATCCAGGTTTTCTTGCGTGAGCGATGGAGATTCTAAAAGATGTCGTAAGTGACGGAATTTCAGGAATCGCCAACCACTTTCGATTGTTTGATTCAAAAATAAATTGTAACGCAACTTATATACAATCAGATTGGCGCGTGCCCCCGGCAAAACAATTATTGATTTATCTGGAGGGTAGGAAGATTTGAAGACAATCTCACCGATCCCCGCCGAGGAAGAAATGAAGAAGACAAGACGAACATCTTCTTCTGCGTCCTCCCAGAAAATTGGGCTTTCTCCCTGTGCTGAGTAACCAAGCTGATTACCTAAGTCACGGATCGCCATGCGGATAGCTGTAAGTTCGAGGTTGCGGCGCTTAGGATCATCTTGTTCACGTAA
>DAOVCZ010000191.1 GCA_030669775.1 Chloroflexota bacterium
GCCCGTTCGACTCTCTTCAATGACTTCCAGAGTTCATCCAGATCATCAGGTGTATTAACGGCCGTTTTAGTAAACTCAATACTGGCTTTTGCCAAACTAAACGCCGGACTTTGGATTGGCGGAGCCCCACTACTTGACCTAAATTTTTTCACTTCTAGTGAAATTTCATCAATGATTGGCCGCCAATCCTTACTTGGTTTCTTTTTTTCTACCCGTTGAACAGGTTCAAAACTATCAATAATTCTCCCATTTTGCTTTGCGGTCATATATGTCTCTTTGAGATCCGACCTTATTCCCCCTCCAAACGAGATGCTGTAGCCCTCCAATATACCATCATAGACTATCTTGCCTTTAAAGGGTAACAATACTGCCTTCGTGTAATGTGGGAGCCGCACAAAAGGTAACAAGTCTTCAAATGATTCATACAGTGCTAACACACCATACACATTCTCATTTCCGATAAAAATCGCATATTTCTTGAGAAATCGTTCAATGAAGAATTCTCCCCGAATGAAGTGTTTCCAACTCTTTATAATTTCAAGTTCCTCTTTTGGGAATTGTTGCAGGTTTTCCTGAAGAAAAGAATCGATCAGTTCTATGTTGTCATACAACGCATCTCGAACAGGGATTCTCTCTCTAGTGGTGAGTAATTGATATTCATCGACCGTGGTTATATGGGGAAGTATTCCCAACTTCAGATTTACATATAATTGAAGTGACTCCATCAGCCTGAAGAAAATATCACCATCTTGAATTGTGAGTTTCATGCGTTTATTTTACACTCAAAATACACCCTTTATTCTCAAACCGCAACCAAACAATGACGTTAGCCACCCGCCAACTATGCCCCGAACTCATGCAAATCCGAAACATGTTTGCCTAAATCGGGCTGCTTACCCTATGGCGAGGGCATTTCGCTCTACGCGAGGTTGTAAGGCATAACACATATTTTCTCATCTTTTATGAGCAAGCAACCAGAGGAAAGGCACATCATTATTCTGTTCCACCTGTATCTCAATAGCAGTGTCGATAAGTTCAAATCCCGCATCGATGACCATCTGTTTCATCGTTTCAGGATCGAAACAACTTATAAACATCGGAACACCTAGCCACTCGCCCAACACATCTTCGAAATCCCCAGCTTCTATACTAATGAGCATGAAGCCCCCATCTTTAAGCCACCGATAGATGCGCCGCAGGATCGTCTCATGTTCCTTTCTTGGAATATGCTCCAAAGTGTAGAATGAGATCACCGCATCGTAAGATTCTTTCGAGAACTCTACCGAACCAGCATCGCCATGTATGAAGTGTCCAGTGGGAACATTTTGGCAAGCGAGATTGATCTGCGTCCTAGATATATCGACTCCAGTAACCTTATGCTCCTTTGATATTTCAATATCCGCAGGATCACCTGACCCACAACCCAGATCAAGGACAGATGAGCCCGGCTGCAACTTGTTCAAAAGCTTCTTGAGCCATCGCATGCGGGGCCATTCTATCTCCCCTTCAAGACGAGCGTATTCGTGAGCTACTTTGTCATAACCACGCTCGACCATCCGCTTGGGATCATTGAGATCTGACGCAGTATTCATGTTACTCTCTTTCTTTCACTCCTACTTCTGCGGCCCAACAAGGGCGGCGGATGAGCCGCAAACCGAGGCCGCTTGCGAGCCGAAGGCTTGACGGTTACATCGCTAAAGCACATCTCCCTGTACTGCATAAGCAGTGACTGGATGCCTGCTACGTGGCCTCATGACAGTTACTACAACCGGACTTCCACCGGTTAGCAGGCGATGTCTTTCAGGGCACACAATGCAGGGCTGGGTAGCGCTATATATTGCAAGCACATATTTCAACAAATATACTTTCCATATCTCCTTATTTCCAGAAATCCTCATGCACTTTCCTTGCCTCTTCTTCAAGAACAGGGCCGACAACTTCGATTGACTTCCATCCCCTTCTAAAGACTTCTCGGCATGGAAGATATAAGACTTCTTCGGTATTATCACCTATCATCTTATATAGATGTTTCTCGCTGAGGCCATATACCACGCGCCTCACATTCCCCCAAAATATCGCGCCAGAACACATTGGGCAGGGCTCTGTACTGGTATATAGAGTGCAGCGCGCGAGAAAATCTCTTTCATATTTTCGCGAAACTTCCCTCATCAGATTTGTTTCAGCATGTCCGGTACAATCTTTTTCAGTCACTACGGTATTTTCTGCTTCCAAGAGGATATTGCCATTATCATCAACGAGCAATGCGCCAAAAGGGTGGTTACCATTTTCTCTTGATTTGTGCGCAACACTTATTGCTGCTCGAATAAACATCAGATCATTTAAATCCATTTTCAATACCTTTGTAGCGGTCCAATGAATTGAGGGTTGATGTGGTTCGCAGCTGCCTCATAATCCGGGGTTGAACTAAGCCGAAACAGAAACATGGTCAACCAACTAAGGTTTGTAAATTAAGAGGAGGCTCCCCTTGGGGATCCCTGCCAAACAACGATTAGAACTAGAAAAATTGTAGCAATATCTACCCGCGAATGCAAGCGGCAGGTAGAGGGATTGCGGGGAAATGCATAAAAGGTAAACGTAGTATCCGCGCCAACAGGGACACAGAGACAACAAATGAGTTGTTTCTGCAAGGAAGCCAGCTGTGGACGAAGCCCGGGGCAGAAGAAGCCATAATAGCGCACTTTGACGATCCACCGCTTTACACTGATTGACATCCCATTCCTGGCATGGTATCATGCTGCACAACAATTAAACAGCCTCATTCGGCACTCTTATCCAGAGAGGTGGAGGGACCGGCCCTGAGAAACCTCGGCAACCTGACCAGCATCTGGTTCTCCAGGAAGCACATGATTGTGGATTTCCTGAAGACCTGATCGGCAAAGGTGCCAATTCCGGCAGACGGATGTTCTGGAAGATGAGAGGGCAGCCGTACAAACATGTCATTGCCCTTTCATGTCCCGAAGGGCAATTTTATTTTTGTTGGAGGAAAATATTAATGAGCACTACCTTCATGGAATCGCCAAGCTTGATGTTCACCTCTGAATCTGTCACCGAAGGACATCCTGATAAGCTTTGTGATCAACTCAGCGATGCCATCTTAGACGCTTGCCTGGAGCAGGATCCTTCGTCTCGCGTCGCTTGTGAAGTCGCCACCAAGACTGGTTTCGTGATGTTCTTAGGCGAGATCACAACTCAAGCGAATTTAAATTATGACGAACTGGCGCGTAAAGTCATCACCGATATTGGCTATGATGACAGCGCAAAAGGGTTTGATGGCAACACCTGTGGCGTACAGGTGGCGATTACCAAGCAATCCGCGGATATAGCCATTGGGGTGAACAAATCCTTGGAAACCAGAACTGGTGAAGTCACTGAAGAGGAGATCGACTCGATTGGGGCTGGCGATCAGGGGATGATGTTTGGATATGCTTGCAATGAAACCCCGGTGCTGATGCCCATGCCAATTTTCCTGGCACACAAACTTACCCGCCGCCTGAGCGAAGTTCGCAAGGATGGCACTCTACCCTGGCTGCGCCCTGATGGGAAGAGCCAGGTGACAATCGAGTACAGCTTTGGCATACCAAAACGAGTTGATACTGTCCTGGTGAGCACCCAGCATGCACCTGAGATTGACCAGCAGGAAATTCGGGAAGCCGTGATAGAACATGTCATTCAACCAGTGATACCTTCAGAAATGGTCGACAGCCAGATGAAAATTTATGTCAACCCAACCGGTCGTTTTGTGATTGGTGGACCATTGGGTGATTCGGGATTGACTGGAAGGAAGATCATCGTCGATACTTATGGCGGTATGGGTCGTCATGGGGGTGGATGTTTCAGCGGGAAGGATCCCACAAAGGTCGATCGCTCGGCTGCGTATGCTGCCCGCTGGGTTGCGAAAAATATTGTCGCCGCGGGATTAGCCGATCGCTGTGAAATCCAGGTCGCTTATGCAATTGGTGTTTCGCGGCCCTTGAGTGTTAATGTGGAGACCTTTGGTACAGGGCGTATTCCGGCAGACCAGATTGCCGATCTGATCGATGAGCACTTCGATTTGCGCCCCGGAGCCATCATCCGCGATCTGAAGTTGCGCCGGCCTATTTACCGGCAAGTTGCGAACTATGGACACTTTGGTCGCGATGACCTGGATCTAACCTGGGAGCGCACTGACAAAGCGGAAGAATTGCGCATCGCGGCTGGACTGGGTGAAAAAGTGTCTTTGGCTGCTGACTGATCGTTTGACACCCAATAATATTAGACCAGGGCGTCTGCTGCCAGTGAT
>DAOVCZ010000276.1 GCA_030669775.1 Chloroflexota bacterium
GCGATCAAACCCAGCGGCCAGATCAACGTAAACAAGTTGATTGAAGCAAGCAGGATCAGCGATCCAATTACCAGCAAAACCAGAGCTGGGATAAAAGCCCAGCGCATGCGACCTTGCTCTGTGGGCACCAAGCCGATCAACCCGAAGGTTAACCCCAAACCAATCAGGAACACCCCGCCTGACTCCAACTCCGGAGCAAATTCACTTAATAGCAAGGCAGCGCCTGAGCTGATCAACACTCCAGCCGGGATCAACGCCCACCAATTGGCAAGATTGCTCAAGAAGATCAGCAGAAACGCCAGACCGATGCCGCCCATGGCGATCGCACCAGTGACATCATCCGGTAAGGCTGGAAACGCATTTTCCAGGAAAAGGATCGTGCCCCCAATCAGGAGTCCAAAAGCGGGGAATAAAGCCCACCAGTGATTTCGATCAGCAATAAAGACAGACAGGAAACCTACACCTGCAATCCCAAGGATGATCGCCCATTGGAATTCCCCGATCGTGATCGTTCCAATACTATTCAGTAAGAATAAAATCCCTGCCAAAATCAACAATAACCCCCATAGGACGCGTAAGATCGGCCACTTCATCTCGGTACCCTCCTTTCAATTAAGGTGCAGCTCGACTGTGGATGGGACTTAATGCGGATGCTACCAGCTCCTGCTTCATATTCCATAATCTTTCCGATAAAGAAACATGGTAAATATGCGGGTTCATCAAGCGGCGAACACCTGGATCTAAACGTTCAACATCTGCATCTCGCCGCTCCCGCAAACCTTCGATGGGGAGTAATTCTGCTACCAGTTTTCCTTCGCGCAGGATATCGACCAACAGGGATTCCACCTCTGTCACCGATTCCGATCGCAATTCCCGGAATTTTGAGGTCTGGGATGGATGGTGGAGAATTATTTCACTCTGCTCACCTGGCCGTTCATCTTCCAGGGTTAATAAATCCGCGGTAGCTTTCCCGCGTTGGTCATATATTCGCCACACATGTTTGTGACCTGGATTAGGAGTCTTATTATGCGACTCGGATATCTTCAGTGCTGGAACCCAAATGTCATCATCGCACACCGCCACCAGCTTGTAAACCCCACCCAAGGCCGGATCGCCATCTGAGACGATCAACCTGGTACCCACACCATACACAAGGCGGTTGATCAAGTGGTCGGCCTCCACACCATAACGCGGCGCCTCTTCCTGGATCTGGGTCAAGATCTGCCAGATAACCAGTTCATCCAAATTATTGGACAGTACGATCACGGTATCGGAAAATCCTGCCTGATCCAGCATCCTGGCCGCCTGGATGCTCAAATATGCTAGGTCGCCAGAATCCAGCCGGATGCCAACCGGTTGGTGACCTTTGCGGCGTAATTCTTCGAACACGATGATCGCATTTGGTATACCACTTTCCAGGGTATCGATGGTGTCCACCAGCAGCAGGCAATCATCAGGGTATACATCCGCATAAGCCCGGAAAGCTTGCAGCTCCCCCTCGCCTAATGCCATGAAGAGCTGCACCATGCTGTGGGCATGCGTACCTTTTGGTTGGTAGCCGAGCACATGAGAAAGACCGACATTGGAAGAGAAATCAGCGCCACCAATTAACGCTGCGCGAGCGCCGGCATTGGCGCCCTTATCCTGACCGCGCCGCAACCCAAATTCCAGCATGACCTTACCCCTGCCGCTCTCCTTAATCCGAGCAGCTTTAGTGGCGATCAGTGTCTGGTAATTCAAGTGATTGAGCAGAGGTGTTTCCAGGATCTGTGCTATCGCCAGTGGTCCTTGGACAACCGTCAACGGTACATTGGGATGGACTACCCGACCTTCTGGGATGGCTTGCATGGAGATCGAATCGAAATTTCCGTTCTTCCGCAGCCAGTCTAAGAAATCATCCCCGAAAACTCTTCCCCCCACACGATTTGTCTGGCTTTTTAAGTATTTGATATCTTCATCCCGGCAGTGAGTGTTTTCCATCCAATCCAGGAGCCACTCGAGTCCCGCGGCGATACAATACCCCGCTTTGTGTAATCCATAATCAGGATAGCTGCGGAAAAAATGATCAAATTGGCCTGATTTTTCATGCAAACCCATGCGGAAATAAAGCTGAGCCATCGTCAATTGGTATTCGTCGGTGTACAAGAAACCCTCCGCAGTTTCACGCTCATTCGGTTTCATAATACTACTCCTGCCAACCAATTATATATTTGATTAGCTCTTTTTTCGATCAGCTCGCCGTTTGAACCACTTATCTATTTCCACGCCCCAAAAGACTATCGTGCTCAGAACCAGGCAGATCAGCAATTCCTGGTAGGGCAGTGGGTTTGTTTTAAATACGGATTGAAGAAATGGCACGTAGATCACTGCTAACTGCAGAATTAGGGTTAAGAGAACAGCGTTCAACAAAGATTTATTGGATAATAAACCGATCTTGAAGAGTGATTCACGCTCAGATCGCAAGGCTAAGGCATTCCCCATCTGGGAAAGAGTCAGTGTGGTGAAGACAATTGTTTGCCAGTTTGGGTTGCCGATCGACCAATAATAATAGCCCACTCCCAAAGAGACAAAGCCCATCAAAATCCCAACCCATAGAATCTTCTGCGCCATACCGCGTCCAAACACATTTTCGTCCGGAGGGTAGGGGGGGCGGTGCATAACATTCTTTTCCGCAGGCTCAATGCTCAATGCCAATCCAGGAAGACCATCAGTGACCAGGTTTACCCACAAGATCTGCAGCGGCAAGAGGGCGAATGGCATCCCGATCAATGGCGCGATCAGCATGACCCATATTTCGCCGGCGTTGCTGGTCATGGTATAGGTGAAGAATTTGCGGATATTATCATAGATGCGGCGGCCTTCTTCAACAGCTGC
>DAOVCZ010000005.1 GCA_030669775.1 Chloroflexota bacterium
AGATAGATGAATGGCGATTGCTGATTGGTATTCTTCAATCAGCAATCATGATCTAAGCTCCGGGTTCCTTTGGCGACGTGGCCAAGTGGAAAGGCAAGGGTCTGCAAAACCCTGATCACGGGTTCAAATCCCGTCGTCGCCTCTGAAATACCCCCATATTGGGGGTATTTTTCTATGCAGGTGCTTTGTCAGCTCAAACTTATATTTTTTACCAGGATCTAATAAAATCTATTCCCCACCGTCTGGGCAAGCTTGCTCATCAATAATATTGAATTTAAATAACGATCGAATTTTGGTGATGACTTAAGATTGGGGGAATTGCTATCTGTGAACCCCAGGCAGAAAGACCTGATGGATTTGGGTATCCACTACCATCAATGTGATTTGAGAAGTATGGGGGGAGCCTGCTACAGAGGATGGATCAGTGACATTAATAGTGATTTCACCTGTATAGGTGTTTACCTTATTTTGATCGAAATTATCTGGTGTGATCTGGATTGAAGTTGGTGTGGTTCCATTTCCTGGATCGGCAGAAAAGAAAGAGCCCAAATTTGTCACTTGCCAGGTTAATAGATCGTTGTTGCCGACATTTGCTGGTGAGAAACCCTGATAAGAAGGATAGAGCTTTTGGTCTGGGATACTATATAAGAAAACCAAATTCTCAGGAAGATTTCCCAGGATTGGGGTGGGGCTGGCGTCGATCTCTGTTCCGAAATCTAGTACCCAGTAAGAATGGTAATCCCCGCCGCCTTGATAAAAGCCAACCCCGATCGCCAGGGTGTTTGGGTTTAGGATGTTAGCTCGATGTCCATCGCTGCTCATCCAGCCCTGCATAACAGCTTCGGGAGAATGATATCCAGCAGCAGCGTTTTCACCACTTGCACCGGAGTAATAATTCGCGATTCTGTCCCAGGGACCACATTTCTTGATCAATCTTTCACCTTCTCGATCCATCGTGTCATGGCTGAAATAATTGTCCTGGCTCATATCGGCAGCCTGGTAACGGGCTGCATTAGTTAATCCCTCAGAACTTTTCAGCGGGGTCAGGCCGCGACTGGTGCGTTCCTGGTTTACCAAATTGATCACCTGTTGTTCGTATTCTGCATTGTAAACTGCAGCAACCTGTCCGCCACAACCGGCATATTGCAGGGAAGGGTTTGTTGGATCTGGGTTTGCGGGAGGGGTACCGATCACGCCACCCTCAGCCAGAACAGGCTGGACGGAAGCGAGCAAACTGAGGATGAGGATAAAGAAACCAATACGAAAAACAATTTTCTTCATTTTGCCAACAATCACCAAAATATTTGCTGATCCTCAAGTCAAGACGAACCGCAGTATTATCGTCCGATTCTATGCGATCAGCGATAAAAGTATCCCAAGTATTTCCAGGTGACACAATAGGAAAAAAGTCCCGCCTAGCATAATTGTTATGCGCGTGGGATGGATTTCCGGGCCAGGTAATCTACACGCTGGTTGTTACGGTCGCCTGCATGCCCTCTAACCCAATGCCAATTTATCTGGTGGGTCTGGATGACTCTATCTATCGCCTGCCACAAGTCTACGTTTGCCAGTTTACCACCTTTTCGCCGCCAATTACGTGCCCGCCAATTCGGAATCCATTCGGTTATGCCGCGTCTTAGATATTGTGAATCGGTATAGAAATCGACCTGGCTGGGGTGTTTGAGTGCCTCAAGTGCCTGGATGGCTGCGGTCAGTTCCATACGGTTGTTGGTCGTCTCGGCTTCAGAACCGGTCAGAGTTTTCTCACTGCTATCATAAATTAACAAAGCTGCCCAACCCCCGGGGCCGGGATTGGGATCGCATGCGCCGTCAGTGTATATCGTCACGTGCTGAAGATCGGTCATTTAAAATCCTTGAATTTCCTGGGTAAGGCAGTATTGTGCACTTTGGTGTCTAGGATGCGTACGACGGCATCTAAATTAATCCGTCATGCTGTGCAGTTCTGCAGCTGTCTCATCCAGCAGCTCTAGAGTAGCGGGTATACGGTCCGGGGTAAAGTAATAGCGGAAGATTTGTGTGCCTACATCGCCAAGGATCCAGCGCACTACCCTCCACGATTCTAATCCCGGCTCTGGTTGCGCCTCGGCAAGCAATTCCTGAGCGGCAGCCCACTGTGGATTTTCTCTAGCATAAGAGCCCAGGAAATCCATCGCTGAAGCCCGAGTTGGGAAAGTTCCGTGAGCTTCAATAAATTTCGCTTGCTGTTCTGGAGAACTCAGCCATTTAATAACCAGCCAGGCAGCTAAGTTCTCTTCTGGTGTACCTGCGAACATGACAAATGACGGTCCATTGACATTGATGACTGCATCACCTTGTGGGGTGGGAAAGCCTGTTACGGTCCAGGCATCATTGTTGCTGGCTCTTTCGAATTCAAAGGCTTGGAATGAAAGATCTGAAAGTGAACCTGTTATGAACAACGCTCTTCGATTCGCAAATTCAATCTCTGCAGGTGATTCCGTCACCTCCCAGGCGCACCCCTGATCGAATAGATCCTTCAGATACAGGAAGGAGTTTTCGGTTTGTGGTGTGTTGAACTGGTATCCGCTCCCCTCAGGATGAATGACAGAGCTGCCAAAGGCGTACATCCAGCTCAGAATCCCAGCTGGTGTTGTGTTGATCAACCAGCCTCCACTGCCGTCATCTTGAGGGAGGTCGTTGGAACTGTTTGCTCGGGCTGCAGCACAGACCTGTTCTTTGAATTCTTCTGAGGTGCTGGGTGGAGAAGAGAAGCCCAATTCTTTCGCCCAAGTGGTATTGTAAAACATCAATGGGGCTGAACGGACTGCGGGAAATCCGAATCGATTTTGTTCGTTCACATCTTGTTCAAGAAAAACGCTGTAGAAATCTGCCAGCTCCTCAGTGCTAAGACCCCACTCTGGATCATTAACGAAGATGGTCAAACCTGTTACTGGTTTTCCGCTGGTAATCCAAGATTGAATCTGATAGTTGGCGCCGACGGCAAGATTTGGCAGCCCGGCAGCTGGTTCCGCGACCTCAATTCTCTCATATAGAGAATTGAAAGTCCCCTGATATATGCTTTCCACCATAATGCCGAATTCATTGGTTGCGTTGAAATCCTCGATAGACTCTTGGATAGCTGCTCCAGTTTCCCCTGACCAGGGATGCCAGAATGTAAGGGTTAAGCCGTTCAAATCTGATCCATCTACCTCGAGAGATGAGGTTGGTTGGGGGGTAATTGTTGCGGTAGGGGTGCTTGTGATCCCAGGAGTGGTTGGTGTTGGAGTTGATTCCGGTGTTTCGAATAAAACAAGCGGTGTCGGTGTTGGTTGGCCGCTGCAAGCTGCCAGAAGTGCCATAGAAAGAATTATGATCACCAGGTATGTGGAGCTTGCTGGAGTGATCATCCCAAATGAGGTAAGATAATCCCTGAAGTCTGGCACGCGCCCGCTTTGAAGATCTTTAGTCACCAAAAATCACCATCATGAATATCGTTCCGCGATCTGAATTTCTGTTCCGATTGACACTGAGAATGTTGGTCAAGGCTAAGTACGCCTAGCGATTATATCAAAGCTGCTATGCTTAAAAACCTTAAAGAGCCCTTATGCCAGACCTGACCCCGGAATTACTACCAGCCCTGAGATCCCATCGTCTTTCCGGCTTAGAACTTGGAGGGGATCTAATTTACCCGGATTATTATGGTCGTTCTTTGCTGAATGTCCCTTCCAGCATCTGCCGTTGGTTGGGGTCACCCACGCTTGGGGCAAAACCTTTAGATCCCCAAGTTACCAAAACATTGGAAACTAATTACCAAAATGTCATCCTGATTTTGATAGATGCACTTTCGCTGGAAAGATTGATAACCTTGGTAAATGCTGGTAACTTACCGGTATGGGGAAAGCTGGCTGAGGAGGGGATCCTTGTGCCGCTTACTTCAATCACACCCAGTACAACAGCCTCTGCTCTCGCCAGCCTATGGACAGGAACGAGCGCGGCTGAACATGGCATCGTTGGGTATGAAATGTGGATGAAGGAGTATGGGATGGTGGTTAATACCATTCTCCATGCGCCGATATGCTATCAAGGTGATGTTGGCAGCCTGCGAAAAGCTGGATTTGATCCTGAAGCATTCCTCGAGCCAACCTCGCTTGGCACCCATTTGACCAACCATGGGATACAGGTTTATGCATTTCAGCATCACACTATAACCCGTTCTGGGTTATCACGGATGCTGCTCCAGGATGTTTCCGTGAACCCATTCCACACCCAATCAGATCTGTGGGGAAATGCACGCAGACTTCTCGAAGACAACCCAAACGGGAGGAAGTACATCTGGATTTATTGGGGAGAGGTGGATTACCTGTCCCACAATTACGGGCCGGATGACGAACGTACGATCAGTGAGCTGGCTAGTTTCTCCGTGTCATTCAAAGATCTGTTTCTAGATCGGTTGAAACCGGAGATCAGACGCGATACTCTGCTGATCTTGATGGCTGATCATGGGCAGATCAAAACTCAACCAGACCCGCATTACGATCTACGCAACCATCCTAATCTTGTCCGTCGCCTGCATATGATGCCCACTGGGGAAAACCGCCTGGCCTATTTGTACTTACGCCCCGGTCAAGGAGAAGCAGCTCGTGAGTATATCGAGCGCACCTGGCCTGGACAATTTTCTTTCCTGGATCCGATCTACGCGGTCGAGTCCGGATTGTTCGGTCCTGGGGAATTACACTCACGTTTATATGATCGTTTGGGCGATTTAATCGTTGTTGCCAAGAGTGAGGCTTTTCTGTGGTGGTCTTCCAAACCTGACCATTTGAAGGGTAGGCACGGTGGGTTATCTGCCGATGAGATGCTAATCCCTTTTCTGGCTGCAGGTCTATAATCCCCGTAATGTAAAGAATCTGAAGATAAAAATCAGCTAATCAATCTCAGATTGACGGGCTTGGATTTGGATTCCTGTAAGGGTCTAAGAAGGGGTTATCTGGTTATGGTAAGAAATCCCAAGGATTTACTTTACCGTAATTATCATGCAGCATCTCAAAGTGGATGTGAGGACCACTTGAATTACCAGTGCTGCCGATCGTGCCGATCAGTGTGCCCTGGAAAACGCTTTGACCACAGATGACGCCAACTACTTCCATATGGGCATATGCTGTCTGCCACCCGTTTCCATGATCGATGACCACCATGTTTCCGTAACCAAAGTTGTTCCAACCTGCGTAGACCACGACGCCGCTGTCTGCAGCCCACATGGGCTCACCAAGATCGCCGTCAATGTCAATTGCATAGTGGTTCGTGGAAGGAGAGTAATCGTATCCGGATAAGAAGTGATTTTTACTCGGCCAGATGAATGCACCTGTCCCAACTGCCCCGTCGAGGATAGTGCCACAGGCACCTGGACCGATAAACTTGGCAACACCCGGATTCATTCTTGTGATTCGAGGCGCACTCCAGGTGACAAACTGCCGCGATCCTCCTGGGATGACGAGGAATGTCCCTGGCTCGATATCAGGATTTGACCAATCACCTAGTGTTTCCAGATCCAGATTATTTCCTTCCCAGTTGATGATGTCCTCAGGAGTGACGCTGTAGCCTTGGGCAACGCCATTCAAGCCTTCCCCAGCCGACCATCTGTGGTAGGTGCCATCCAATGGCAATATATTTAATTCCTGTCCCTCTACAAGTGCATGCGGATTGTCAGCCAGGACGAAGTAATTGCCCCACAAGATTGTCTCTGGCTTCAAGCCAAATTTCTCAGCGATGCCAAAGACAGTATCGCCGGGTTGGACGACATATGTAACCACTTCTGTCCTGGGTCGAGTAGGGATGGTTGTGTGCACTTGAGCCAGGCGCGGGATACCAGCCTCATAAACAGTTTTGTCAGAGGATAATGGTGGGAGATCCGGTAAAACATACGAGGGTGTTGAGGTAGGCAGGGTTGCTGCCTGAGCGGCTTGTTGGGGGGGTTCCGGTTCTTGGGCACGCAGGTAATATACTCGCATCACCCATACGACGAGAAGGGCGAGGGCAATAAAGAGCATGTGCGTGCCAATCCGCAAGACCGAATCGGCGATCCCGGGACGTGAAAGGCTTCCCAAGATCAAAAAAAGACGGCTCTCTCGGGTAGATTCTGTATCAGGCTCTACTTGTGGGGCCGCATCTAAGTCTTTATCTTCATTTGTCGGAAAGAGCTCCGCAGAAGGATCCTGGAGCTCTTCAGGGAGTTGATCGTCTTGCATACAAGATATCTCCGGCCCGCATAATAACACTGCCTATCCAATTCGTCAACTGCCTGATCTGCAATTTGATCGGGCTTGATACGAACAAAAATCCAGTTAAATGCTGTTGAAAAGAAGTGTTTTAAGGATTTTCAAGGCTTTCGATGGCATCGTTTGCCGCTGAGACAGGTGTGGATTGCTGTTTTAAAATATCGACAGTAGCCTGTTGAAGGGCTGGTCCGATGACCGCCATGACATCATTAGGGGGGATAAGTTGAGCTGATTGGACGATCTTATCCACTAATCCGCGCAGGGCGACGTTCGACCAACCTTCCAGGGCTGAAGCCCGCGGTGGAAGATAACCGGCGGTCTCGCTCCATTCGGAAAGAAAACTGCCATCAGTTAGATATTCTGCTAAATCAACGCTCAATGCATGGCGTTCGGTTTGGGGACTGGAGAGCGCCCAAACCCAGCCGTTTGCCAGGGTAAACGGAGTCCCAGCTTGAGTTATGATCGGGGCTGCAGCTGTATCACCCGGTAATGTACTCAGATACCGGTTCATCCAGGTGACGACGGTATCGACTTGGTTTTCTGTATACGCCTCCCAGGACTGTTCGTCATCTGTGAATTGAGTCAACCAAAAGGGCATCACACCAGCCGCTTCTGCCTCCTGAAAAAAAGTAAGCATATCGGTTAATGCAGCACTTTCAAGATTGGGGCGTCCATCGGCGTCCTGGATTTGGGCACCAGTAGAGAGGTATTCGGCCAATGAGAAGTAAGCTTCCATCTCTGCTGCTGGAAAGGCGAGGGGTTGACCTGCCTCCAGTGCGGAAAGCCAATCGGTTGCTGGATTTTCAATTTCAGCGGGACGATACAGTGAGACCAGGGCGTTGCCAGCGAATGGCAATCCGAATGTGCTGGTCTGGAGTTGTCCTAATTCTTGGGCGAAGGGGTACCAATCGTTATCGTTAAGAGTACCGGTCAATCCATCATAAGGATATAGTAAACCTTTGAGTGCTGCGATTTCCAAGCTTTCTCGGGGTAATAAAATCAAGTCGGGAACGACCAGTGGTGCGGCAGCGCTAGCAGTACTAAGCGAGTCGAGTAAGCCGCCCGTCCCGCTGGATGCCTTGACCCGAGTCTCAATCCGCACATCAGGTCTTTGGGCTGTGTATTGATCTAAGCGGTCTTGCAGTAGTTCTCCGGCAGGTGTGTCGCCGGCAGGGTCAAATTGTGGCGGAACCCAAATACGCAAGACAGTGGGTCCAGGTGCAGGTTGCGAGCTCTCTGATGTCGGCAGGGATGTCGCAGTTGGCGTTATCGATGGCTGGGGTGTGGTATCAGATTCCGGCTCAGGCAGTGCTGTGCAGCCTACCGAGATGATAGCCATGATTAATAAACCGACCAAGTAATATTTCATCGAAATTCGGACCTTGAGAGACTAAATGTGATTTACTTATCCAGTTTCACTTTCTGTTTGACCAAGGCCAACAACAGACGAACAGCATTTTGAACATCGTTTAGATCAACCATTTCTGAAGGGGCATGCACATAACGGCAGGGGATAGAAACGCAGCCCGCTGGAACACCAGCCCGGGTGAGCTGGATGGCGCGTGCATCGGTTGTGCCACGTTCAAGGACTTCAAGTTGATAAGGGATTTTTGCGTTTTCGGCTGTTCTCACCATCCAATCAACAACCCGTGGGTCTGAGAGCATTCCGCTATCCCGGACTTTTACTGCTGGTCCCGAACCTAAAACGACATCCATTTTGATCCCTTTGGGTGTATCGCCGGAACCGGTGACGTCCACGGCGATACCGATATCTGGATCGAGCCCATAAGCGGCAGTAGTAGCACCCCTCAGACCTACCTCTTCCTGGACACTGAATACGAAATACACCTGGTTGGAACTACTTTTAAGAAGCCGCAAGGTTTCAATCAGCACAGCCACACCGATGCGGTCATCCATCGCTTTAGACACTAAGCGCTGACCGTATGCCGAGAAAGATCGGTCAAAGGCAGCAACCTCACCGACACGCACAGGGCAATCGGCGCGGCTCGTTGCGCCGACATCAATATACATCTGACTGAAGGTTGGTAATTTGTTTACGTCTTCTAATGCTTCGTAACCGATGACACCCTGGGTGCCATTAAGGAAACGAACCCGCCCGCCTAAGCAGGTATGTCGGCGCACGCCTCCGATAGTTGTGAAGCGTATGAAACCAGATTCATCGATGTGGGTGGCGATAATACCGATCTCATCCATATGAGCTGCCAGCATGATTTTCTTACCGCCAGCTGTAGTTTGTCCCTTGATGGCGATTAGGTTACCGAGGGCGTCGACCTGCAACTCGTCGGCGATGGGCTCAATTTTTGATCGGATCACTTCTCGAACATTTTTCTCATATCCAGATGGACTGGTTGTTTCGACGAGTTCTTGGATCAAGGATTTCATCATAGCTCCAGTATTTATGGCTTCCCTCAGAGGTGAAAACCGCTCGGGTTTGCGACTATCGGTCTATTGACAACAAATCTGGCGTCATCGTTGAGAGCGCATTGTGTAATAAGGCTAATGTGTTTTTCCAGTCGGAAAGTCGGGCAATACCAGCGGCAGTGTGGATGTACCTTCCGGGAATGGAGACTGAAATGCTGGGTACCCCTGCCCGAGAACGGTGGATGGCACCGGCATCTGTACCACCTCTGCCGGGTTGCCGGAATTGGTAGGGGATGTGCTTTATTTCAGCCGTATCAACCAGATGGCGGACCAATCTTGGATCAGCCAGAGTAGCGCTGTCGGCGAGATAGATCGCCGGTCCACTGTCCAGCTTAGTATTGTAAAAGCTGTTTTCTTCCCCCTCGTTTTCTCCTTCCCATCCGGGTAGATCTATTGCCGGAGTTGAGTCAATAGCGATCCCCAGATCTGGGTTAAATGCGTAGGCAGCGACCTGTGCGCCTCGCAAGCCGACTTCTTCCTGCACTGTAAAGGCTGCCAAAAGGTCAATGTTATCGGGTGCATGCTTGACCAATTCGATCAGGGTGGCGACTCCTAAGCGATCGTCCAAAGCTTTAGCTCTCACGCTTGGCCCAACCCTAGTATAAGTGGTCGCGAAGGTAGCTCGATCACCTGCTTTAACTTTAGAGTTATCCCCAATCCCTATATCAATGCGGAGTGAATCAAGTGAGATAGTGCTCTTTCGCTCTTTACTCGTGGTCAAGTGAATAGGTTTGGCTCCGATCACGCCTGGGATGTGATCGTGACCGATCCAAACAGGTTTACCTGCCAACTGGCGAATATCTATGCCGCCGACGGTGTCGAATCGGAAAATTCCATCTCCATCATGGTGGGTTAACATAAACCCAATTTCATCCATATGTGCTGCGAGCATCACCCGCAGGCGTTTCTTTCTCGATGGCGACTGGCCGAGCTTGGTGACCAGTATATTTCCAAGTGCATCAACCCGAACTTCATTTGCATGAGGGCGCACCTGCTCCAATACGATGGCTCTCACCTCTTGCTCGTCACCCGAGACAGCGCAAGCGTTGCAAAGCTGTTTTAGGAGTCTGGTTTGGGCAGCGCCTATTTTTGGTTGGGAATTCTTGGGAGAAGAATTGGCGCTCATGATAGCTCGTCCAAAGTTAATTTGTTCATAAAATCAATATCCAGATGAGCAATAAACTCGCTCAGCAGATGGGCAGCACGCCGAATGTCCTTCAAGGCAACCACTTCAACTGGTGTATGCATATAGCGCAGCGGGATACTGACCACCATGGTCGGAATCCCCTCTGTTGCGACTTGCAGAGAGAATGCATCGGTTCCAGAGTGGCGCGGCATAACCTCTACAGCATAGGGGATTTCGAGCTGCTCGGCCAGCTGCTTGAAGGACCTATGCAAACCAGGATGAATATTTGGACCCCAACCAAGGGTTGGACCCTTGTCTAATGGAAAGGTCTTATGTTCGGGTGTGCCAGGGCTTTTTCCCCAGGTTACATCTACTGCCACGGCCAAATCAGGGTGCAGCAGAAAAGCCGAGGTTTTTGCTCCCCCCAGGGTTTCTTCTTCCTGGGTTGTTGCCACTGCCCAGACATCCCAGGCATGACGGCGAGATTGAAGTTCCTGGAGGCACAATGTGAGTGCAGCGACCGAGGCACGATTGTCCAATGATCGTCCTGCAAGTGTGTCCGATTGCAGTTGGATCGGCTCCTGTGAAAATGATATCAAGTCTCCAGTGCGAACCAGCTGTTTTACTCGTTGTGGCCTTAGGCCGGTATCAACCAGCAGGTATTTGAGCGGTACGGGACCTTCTCTTGCAGATGCCGGCAGAAGGTGTGCTGGCGGTTGTACGATCACCCCAGGCAGATCCTGCCTGCCATGAACGATTACCAGCTGTCCTGGTAGGACGCGTGCATCCAGACCTCCTATTTCGGTCACTTTCAGAAAGCCATCTACAACGCTGGTGACCATCAAACCGATGGCATCCATGTGTGCCGCGATCAGGATCGTTGGGCGGGGTTCAGACGCAATACCGTTTTTTAATCCATGTAGACTTCCCAAGGGACTGACGCTGAGTTCATCGGTGATCGGTTGCCAGGCAGCTTCAATTACTTCTCGGATCGGTGCTTCATAACCGGAAAGACCTGGCGTGGTGATCAGGGATTTAAGGAGAGGGAGTAATTCGGTCATAGTTACCTATCTAAAATTCAATGGCAGTCGGTGTTGAGGTGAATGAATCGCTGGGTGTCAGGGTGGGAGTAAGTGTAATCTCCTCAGAAGGTGTAATTATTGGGGTGGGTGTAGACGTTTCAGAAGGAATTGGGCTTTGTGTGTAGGTTGATGTCGCTGAAGGTGTTGGACTCTCTGTGTTTGTTGGGCTGGGTTGAATAGTATCTGTCGCGGTGGGCACTTGTGTATCCGTAGGTGAGGGTGTGTAGGTTATCGTTACTGAAGGGGAGGGGCTCGATGTCTGGGTGGCTGTGCTGGTTGGTGGCAATGAGGGGATAGCAGTAAGCGTGGGAGGAAGTGTTGAAGTTGGAATCTTGGTCTGGGTGGGGGTTGATGTGGGCATGATACCATCTTCCGGAGCCAGGGCTACTGCTATCAGTCCAAGGCAATAGCATGGTAGAGTCGCCAGGATGATGGCGACGAAAACTAAGCGCAGACGATTATAAGTAGAAAAGTTAGCAAACATATATGCGCTTCACAGACTTAGATAATAACACTGGCTTGCAGGAGTGGCAAGGCGGTGAGACATTGGGTAAAATTCACAGATAGTAAAATGGAACAAGGTCATGGAGTGGATTTATCTTTCACCGCATTTTGACGATGTCGCTTTTTCCTGTGGAGGACTGGTCTGGGAACAGGTCGAATCAGGAGATAAAGTGTCTATATGGACGATTTGTGCTGGAGAACCGCCACCTGGACCTATCTCCCTGTATGCTCAAAGCTTACACAAACGCTGGGAAACCAGTCGAGAAGCGGTGACTGTACGAAGGGCTGAAGATTGGCTCTCCAACCGACGATTGGGGGCAACCTCGCGCAATTTTTCGATCCCCGATGCTATTTACCGCCGTTACCCCGTTGGTGGAACTCCCATGTACACATCTGATCCGGAATTGTTCTCAGAGCTTCGATTGGATGAAATCCATCTGGTGGAAACCCTAACGAATGAGCTTATTCACGCCTTACCGCAGGTATGTGAATTGGTCTGTCCACTTGCATTGGGGGGGCATGTAGACCATCGTTTAGTGAGAACTGCCGCGGAGAAATTAGGTAAACGAATGTGGTATTACGCTGACTTTCCCTATTCAGTTAATCCTGAACAGGATTTAGATGAGAGTGATCGGGAGATGGTCCACAAGCTGTTTCCAGTCTCCGAGACGGGTTTGAGAGTATGGGAGGAATCTGTAGCTGCACATTTGTCCCAGATAAGCACATTTTGGTCAAACACAGACCAGATGCGAGATGCCATCCGTGCCTATTGGGAACCGGTAAAAGGCATCAGACTCTGGCAATTTACTTAGAACATACGTTTTTGTTTGCTCTCTTGCAATTCAGGGGAGATTGTGTTAAAATCCGTGCGCGGCGGCGGAAGAGCGTATATGCAATTCCAAGACGCCGCATCTCCTTTTCATAAGTGGAACCAGGGTTACACCAGAATGTTAATGGGGATTAGAATAAATATTTTGCTGAAAGCTCACGGGTGACATAATGCCTCCTTCATTTCTGACCCCTTTGGGGTACCAAAAGCTACAGGATGAGTTGGAACAACTTAGAACGGTTAAACGCCAGGAAGTCGCCGCGCGATTGAGAGAAGCGATGGAAGATGGCGGTGATATGGGTGTCGACTTGGATGCCGAGTATGAGGCTGCTAAGAACGAGCAAGCGTTCGTTGAAGGACGCATCCAGGAGTTAGAAACATTGTTTGCAAATGCGCGGGTCATCGAGAATTCTGGCAAACGAGATGTGGTCGATGTTGGCGCAACGGTCACAATCAAGGAAGGTAGAGGCGCTCCAGAGGTTTACACAGTTGTTGGTCGCGCGGAAGCAAATCCTCGGGAAGGTCGAATTTCAAACGAATCCCCTCTTGGTCAGGCTATCATTGCTCACAAAGCAGGCGATAAGGTGAAAGTTGAAGCACCAGGTGGTGCTTTTGAAGTAAAAATAGTTAAGGTGGAGTAGCACTGGGCTTATCGAACTCAAGCCCCGCGCGAGCAACATCTGCGCGGGGCTTTCATATAAATAGGGAGAATGCTAATGGCGAGGGAATACTCGAATTTAGAAAAGGTACGCCTGGAAAAGGCGAATGAATTACATGATCAGGGTATTGAGCCATATCCAACGCACTCTGAGCGCTCGCATTCCACCGAGGAAGCTGTCCAGGCCTATGAGGCCACTGAAAGTGCTGGAGGGGATCAAATTGTTAAGGCGACACTGGTCGGACGCCTGCGTTCTCTGCGTGCGATGGGTAAGATCACCTTTGCTCATATCGAAGATGGTGCCGGACGTGTGCAGCTCTTTCTAAGAGCCGATGACCTTGGGCAGGAACAGCTCGATTTCTTCAACCGTTATTTCGACTTGGGGGATTTTATCCAGGCAAGTGGTGAAATGTTCCGCACTCGATCAGGTGAAGTTACCCTTAGTGTGAAAGAATTCAACATGCTGGCTAAGGCGATCACACCGCTACCGGCAGCGAAGGATGAGGTGGTTGATGGTCAGATCGTGCAGCACGCGACTCTGGCGGAACCCGAGGTGCGCTATCGACAGCGCTATGCCGATCTGGCTGTAAACCCAGACGTTCGCCAAATTTTTCGAGCTCGGGCTGCCATAATTCGCAGCCTACGGGAATTTCTCGACAGCCATGATTTCTTAGAAGTTGAAACCCCCATCCTGCAGCCGATCTATGGCGGAGCCGCAGCGCGCCCATTTGTCACGTTTCATAACCAGCTCAAACAAGATCTCTACCTGCGCATTTCATTTGAGCTTTATTTAAAACGGCTGTTGGTCGGAAATCTGGAGCGGGTTTACGAAATCGGACGCGATTTCCGTAATGAAGGAGTCGACCGCACCCATAATCCCGAGTTCACCATGCTTGAGTTCTACATGGCATACGCTGATTACCACCAGGTGATGGCTTTCACTGAAGAAATGATTGTCTACGTAGCGGATACGGTAAGTGGTACCCGGCGGATACCTTTTCAGGGTCATGAAATCAATCTTGAACCTCCCTGGAGACGTATAAAGCTCAGCGAGGGTCTGGTCGAGATGGCGGGAATCGATATCGACGAACACTCGACAGCCGAAAGTTTGGCTGAGGCCATGCGCGCAAAGAATCTGCAACCAGATCCCAAATCTACCCGCGGCAAACTGATCGATTCCTTGATCGGGAACTTCCTGGAGCCAAACCTGATTCAGCCCACCATCATTTATGACTACCCGCGCGATATCTCTCCTCTGACCAAGAGCAAGCCTGATGATGCAAATACCGTTGAACGTTTCGAGGCTTTTATTGCTGGGATGGAAATTTGCAACGCCTTTACCGAACTCAATGATCCACTTGACCAGGAGGCACGTTTCCAGGAGATGAGCCGCGATTACGCCTCTGATGATGAGGAGCGCCATCCGATGGATGAGGACTACCTGCGCGCGATGCGGTATGGCATGCCCCCCAACGGCGGCTTCGGCATGGGAGTCGACCGGTTGACGATGCTTTTTACAGATACACTAAATATACGTGAAGTGATCTTGTTCCCCCACTTACGAGAAAGGGATTAATCAGCAACACGAAGATACATAATGGGGTGCGATTCAAATCCTTGACCTGATCCTGCTACCCATAAACCACTAAATAGATTCGTTATAGGGTCATTCCACGGGTGGGGGTCCCTGTTTGATACGGGTGAGCACAGCTTCTGTTTCCTGCATTTCCCAAAGGGCTTCGATCCACCAGGTCACACCAACATCTCGATACGAGCTGACGATAGTCCCTGCTTTTTGCGGGTCATCCCCTGGAGTCTGACCTTCCATGATGATATCGAAAGGGGTGGCTTGATCGTGGCTGGCATTGATGAATTGTTTCATCTCATTTATTTCATCGGGGGTGATCATATCCAGGCGGACTTTTCCGTCTTCTCCGAGCACAGCAGGCAGCAAGCCATCATAATGAAGAACTCGATTCATGGATTTTGTGCTTGGCCAAGCGCCGACCACCCAAACTGGGATGCGTGGTTTCTGAATAGGAGAGGGCGGTGGTTGGAAGGTTTTTTCAGTGATCTTAACTTGGTAGTGCTTCCCAGCATGGAGAAAAGGCTTCCCAGTCCACAGGTTAGTCAGGATTTCCAACCCTTCATCCAGCAATTCTGCCCGAGTTTTACGGTCTGTAATTTCGCCAAAGTCCTCGAACCCAGTGTTAACTGCGCCTAAACCAACAGATAAAATAACCCTCCCTCTTGAAAGATTGTCTAACGTGGCAGTTTCACTAGCTAACTTCCAGGGTCGCATACGGGAAAGTGGGGTAAGCATTGTACCCAATTTGATGCGTTCTGTGACCATGGCAGCAGCTGTTAGGCAAATCCAGGCATCGATTCCCCATACTGGCTCCCAAACGAAAAAACCATCCCACCCGGATTGTTCAGCCTGGAGGGCGAATTCAGCGGCAATTCGGGCATCGCCCTTTGGGAGCACAAAACCGAATTTCATCTGAAACCTCCATCCTTGATGTATATTTACAAATTAATCACCTTTGGCAATTTATACCACCAATCTTGGTTCAGACCCTTAATTCGTTGGAGGCTTGACTCTGCTTCAACCTCGGGTATAATCCCCTCCACATAGTCTGAAGTGACTTGCACGGAGCCAAGTAGCTGTATATCCTTCCAGAGAGCTGCCGGATGGTGCGAGGCAGCAGGTCAAGCAGTGAAATCCTCTCCGTCGACCCTTCCAAAGGTCAGTCGCTCCCGTAGGGATTCCGTCGTAAGGGAGCCGGGTACGCCCGATAGCGCGTCGATAAGGCCGTGATGAACGGCGAAAGCAGGTGGCACCACGAGCGCCCCCTCGTCCTGCATACGAGGGGGCTTATCTATTCCACTAGCCAGGAATCATGTTGGAGGTGCAACTGTGTTAGATATCAATCTTATCCGTGAAGAACCCGATCTGGTGCGAGAGGCGTTACGCAAACGTCAATTGGATCCAGAACCAGTGGACCAGGTACTAGAGCTGGATGATCAGCGCCGGAACCTGATCCAGCAAGTCGAAGGTCTCAAGGCTGAACGCAATCTGGTCTCGAAAGAGATCGGAAAAATGAAAGACCAGTCTGAACGGCAGGCGAAAATAGATCAAATGCGCGGAGTTGGCGAGCGCATTGATGCATTGGATATCAATCTGCGAGAGGTGGAAGATCGGCTGGAAGCTCTGATGTCCGAGATGCCCAACATCCCCGATCCAGATGTCCCCCTGGGGATAGATGAGAGCCAGAATGTGATTATCAAGGCAGTCGGTAAGCTGCCAGAGTATGACTTTGAACCTCAACCGCATTGGGATTTAGGTCCAGCACTGGGGATGATCAATTTTGAGCAAGGTGTCAATATCGCTGGTTCCCGCTTTTATGTTCTCAGCGGGGCTGGGGCGCGCTTGCAGCGAGCGCTGATCGCCTGGATGCTGGATTTACATATCCGGCAGGGCTATATTGAAAAATACACCCCTTTTATGGTCAAGAGCGAAGTCTTGTATGGGGCTGGACAGCTCCCTAAGTTTGCTGATAACCTTTACCGAGACCATAAAGAAGATTTATGGATGGTACCAACAGCGGAGGTGCCACTGACCGGGCTGCATATGGATGAGATATTGGATGAGGCAGCACTGCCCCTGCATTACACTGCTTACACGCCATGCTTCCGCAGGGAGAAGATGAGCGCCGGGCGTGATGTGCGCGGGATAAAACGCGGTCACCAATTTGATAAGGTGGAGATGTATAAGTTCTGTAAAGCGGAGGATTCACCAGCTGAATTTGAGAAAATGGTCGCCGATGCAGAGCAGGTTTGTGCAGAACTGGGATTAACTTACCGGATCAACCAACTCTGTACTGGAGACTTGGGCTTCGGTGCTCACATCACCTATGATATCGAAGCCTGGGCTCCAGGTGTTGGGGAGTGGTTGGAGGTCTCGTCGGTGTCAAATGTTGGTGATTTTCAGGCCAGGCGCGCCAATATCAGATATCGACTAGAGGAAGGAGGCCGAACCCGGTTTGTGCACACCATAAATGGCTCGGGATTGGGTTTGCCTCGCACATTGATCGCGGTCATGGAAAATTACCAACAGGTTGATGGTTCCGTGATAATACCCCCCGTTCTCCGTCCTTGGATGGGCGGCATTGTTCAGATCCACCCAGAGGGATAAATTGCCTGCTTGGGTAAGCGTACTTGCTTTTTGGTTGACACTGCTGGTCATGCTGGTGGGGTTGGTGTTGTTGATTGTGCCTATATTCCCGGGGATCACGGTGATCTGGGTGGCGGCACTGCTTTACGGGATCGCCACCGGATTCGATACCCTGGGAATTGTTATTTTTGTGTTGATCACCCTGGGAATGGTTGCTGGTATCAGCGCGGACAATCTCTTAATGGGGGCTGGTGCGCGCCAGGGAGGTGCTTCATGGTTGACAATCATTGTCGCTCTCATCGCAGGTATCGCCGGTACAGTCTTTTTTCCTCCAATCGGCGGATTGATCGCCATACCGATAGCCATATTTCTGCTTGAGCTGTTGCGAAATCGCGAATGGCGTAGTGCTTGGCGAGCGATACGCGGTGTAGCCTTGGGTTGGGGGTTGTCTTTCTTAGTTCGCTTTGGGATTGGGCTGGTAATGATCTCAGCCTGGCTGATCTGGGCGCTCTACTAGCGATGAGAGAGGATTGATCGTTTAGGGTTTGAAGAATACCATTCCTACCCCCATCTTTTCCAAACCCTGCCCTGCCCAATGCTCCATGATGGCTGAATCCTCATCTAAAACCTTAACTAATATTGGGATGGCACGGGTGTCGCCGATCGCACTTAAAGCACGCACTGCCTCCAGGCGAGCTGCTTGAGGGTTATTTTCTATCACCTCAATCAATGCTGGCACAGCATCTTCCCCAATGGCGATCAGCGCATCCCCTGCCAGGCGTGCCAAAAGCCGGTCTGATGCACTCAGGGTTTGGATCAATTGTGTGATGGCATCGGAATTCGGTTGGCGGCGTATGGCTAAAGCCGCGCATTGCTGCACCTCTGGTTCCGGGTCGCGCAGGGCTTGCAGGAGTAGTGGGGTCGATTCAGGTGTGTGGATTTCCGCCAATGTTCTGGTAGCCCACCAGCGGATATCCGCATCTTGATCTCGCAGAAACTCTCTTAGGGTCATCAGACTGTATGAACCGGCTGCTGCCAACTGCATAGCAGCAATCTCCGCTCGTTCGTCAGACCCGCAGGTAAATTCCGTTATCAGGTCAGATTTATCGATCCCTATCATCTGTCCTTATTCGGGAGGAGGGATGGGGAGTTCTTCTTTTGGGGTAGCCTGCCACTTATCTCCCTCATCGATCAGCATTACTGGAATATCATCCCGAATTGGATATTTGCGATCACAATCCTGGCAGATCAACCAGGTTTCCTTGTAGTATTCGAGCAGGCCTTCTTTTTCTCTAACGCAGTTCGGACAGCGGAGGATGTCCAGTAGTTCCTGACTGACCATAATGATCTCCTCTTGGAAGTAACTTGAGTGAGGTTGGATTAACCGTCGTTATTCTTCTTCTTTCCCTCTTTTGGAGGCATGCCTTTTGTGCCAGGACCGTACTCGTGTACGGCTCGCCAGGGCATGTAATGGGTGGAGAAAGTATCCTCAAATAGTGTCTCGCCATTACGGCTGACGGAACGTGTAATGGTCACATCGGCACCTTCCACCGCCCAATCAACTTGTACAATCTCTCCCTTTGCCAGATCTGGATTTTCCACATACAGCGGATCAGGAGGGTCGACCTTGTTCTTTAAACCGGTTGTGTGCCACTCCACTGTGCGACCATCTGAGGTCGAATAAAATTTCCAGGTCAGGGTACGAGCGGCTTGGTTGACATAAGTTTCCATCAGCAACCAGTTCGGGGTATCGTTGGTGAACTTGAAATCCACCAGAGGGGTGTACACGGTAGCATCTAATCCGGCCAGACTGGTGTTATAACCCCCATCTGCCTTCAATTCGTAATAACCTACACGGTAAGCATGGGGATAGCGTTCGACGACTGGATAGCCACCGAAAAACACCGTACGGAAAAAAGTTGTGCTTACCTGGCAAACCCCACCGCCAACGCCCTGTATGGTGCGATTGCCATAAATGATCAACGCTTCGGCATAACCATTATCCAGACTGACATCTCCCAGTTCTTCTCCCATCGAGAATGTTGCTCCAGGCGCTACCAACACTCCGTGGTACTGACCAGCAGCTGTGGTAATGTTTTGTATTCGTTCGGCGCTTGAACCATAAAAATATGAGGTATGTGAGCTGACCAATTCAGAGATGCCCAGCTGTTCAGCAGTAGCATCGTCCCCTACTTGAGGTGCTGTGTGTTCGAGATCAAGGGGGATCTTATGGTCTCCAGCTAAAAGTTTTTGATTGATGGCTTCAACTGTGCCGGTCACATTTAGTGAACGACCGATCACTGCCGGTTCGATCACCTCTAGCTGACGGGTTTCGTCATTGAAAATAAAGCGGGCGCTTTGGCGATCTAGTGCCAATTGAGGTGCAATACCTTCCAAGAACGAGCTCAGACCATCTGCCTGTAAACCAACTTGGTAGCGTTCGCCTTCGGGGTCTTTGATCCGTTCGATGGTGATCATTTGAGCCAGGGCATCCGGTTCAAATGTCCAGGGTCCAGGATCGCTCTCTTGAGAATCAGGGACTGTGAGTTTTAGTGGTTGGCTCAGGATCTGCCGTGCGATTTCAGCTTGTTCTTCCACGTTTAATATGACCGGGGAATACTCGTCGATAACCAGCTGAATCTCGCTATCGCGCATTGTTTGTAATTGCTCTCTCAGGTCTTCCAATGTTGCAGGAATGTTTAAGTGCCTGCCGATCTGCCCGGGGCGTACGACTACCTCCACTCCATCGACGCTGAGGGAGGCTTCAACCTTTTGAATATCAGTTTGGGGGGCAATGTTCTCTAGGTACACCTGGGCAGTGTTTTCATCGAAAACGTACATTGGGGGCAGGGATGTGCCCAGATACCAGGATTTGAACTGGTCTAAAAGGCGGGTGGGCGGTCCGCCATTACGTCCGTACAGATAAGCCGCGCTGGCGGTGGTTTGAGGGTTTAGATAAAAACCGACCTGGGAAGGGGTAGTCAGCCAGATTTTTTCTCCATCGCGGAAGAGGATCTTACCTTGGCTGGGAAACTCCAGTCTTTTCTCAAGCAGGGAAGCTGCTTCTGCGGGTTCCATTCCAGATAGGTCAACACCTGCGACAGATACTCCGGGATAAATCTTACCGGCGAATGAGATGTTAAAACCGATCACCACAGCCACCAAGAGCACGGTGAAAATTATCAATCCCCCAATGATGGCGGTTAGTATCTGTGGAATCAGGTCGATTGGACGTGATAAATTTGGTGAGGCGGTAGAAATATTTCTCATTCAATAATCTTAACGATAAAAAATATCTGCATGTTCCCAATTATTGGGATTTAATTGTACCAAAAAGCCCTGGCTTATAATTGTTTTATGGTTTTGTTAAACCTTTCTAATAATAGGAGCAAATGATGATTGATTTTTCACCACAACATGGTTTAGGCACTTTAGTCAATCACTACGCTGAGGGTGATCATCCTAATCATGCACATGTTATGCCAATTTACCAGACATCCTTGTTTAGTTTCCCGGATCATGCGACTGGGGTGGCAATTTACGATGGTTCCCAGAAAGGGTACACGTATACTCGGGCTGGCAACCCCAATGCAGATCATTTTGCCAGCAGGGTTGCTATGCTGGAAGCATTGGATTTAATCCGCGAACAGGAAATACCTGACATCGACAATCTGGTGGCTGGAAAGGCATTTGCCTCGGGGATGGCTGCTATCTCCTCTGCGATTTTAGCACGGGTCAAAGAGGGAGAAGTGATCATCGCTCAAGAATCACTCTACAGCAATGCCTTTAATTTTCTAAATCTAATCATGCCCCGGGTTGGAATCAAGGTTGTCTGGGTGAAAGATACCTCGACGAAAGGTTGGGAAGCTGCCCTAAATGCTCATCCAAATGCGACATTAGTTTATGCAGAGACACCAGCAAATCCAACTATGCTGGTGGTTAACCTCAGCGAGGTGGCTGAACTTGCCCACCAATATGGTTGTTGGTTAATGGTGGACAATACTTTTGCCACGCCATATTGCCAGCGGCCTCTTAGTTTAGGGGCGGATGTGGTAGTTCATTCTGCGACCAAGTATCTCTCCGGCCATGGGGTGATTATTGGTGGGTTGGTAATCAGCACGCATTTGGATTATATGCGAGAGGAAATCCCTTTAATAATGAAGACCTTTGGAGGTGCACCGAG
This sequence comes from Chloroflexota bacterium, assembly GCA_030669775.1. Classification (GTDB taxonomy): domain Bacteria; phylum Chloroflexota; class Anaerolineae; order Anaerolineales; family UBA4823; genus PFL25. The sequence goes on from DAOVCZ010000005.1 coordinate 21,253, forward strand.
TCCGTTCGATGCCTGGTTGGCAAATCTGGGATTGAAAACTTTTGAATTACGCATGCAGCGGCATTGCGAAAACGCAATGGGAGTCGCACGATTCCTCGAAGGACATCCCTCAATCGCAAGTGTAAATTACCCAGGTTTAGAAAACGATGCCGGTCATGCCATCGCAGTAGAGCAAATGCATGCTTTTGGCGGTATGCTCTCCTTTGATCTTAAGGGAGGATTGAAGGCAGGTAAGAAATTAATGAATCGTTTACAGATAGCAACCCTCGGTGTCAGTCTGGGTAATGTCGACAGTCTTATACAGCATCCCGCCAGCATGACTCACGTCAGCGTACCACCTGCAGAAAGAAAAAAAATGGGAATCAGCGATGGTCTGGTGCGATTTTCGGTTGGTATTGAGAACCTGGACGACATTCTCGCTGATTTTGAGAACGGATTGGAGGGGTGAAATAAATTTCGTAGATTTTCCATGAGTTGGGAAGTTGTTCGAGGAAACCTGGCACTGACGAGGTAAATCTTACTGGTTGCTAATCTAGGGTTACACTGTCCTTCGAGTATAATCACGCTATCTTGAGGAACTATGCTGCATATTTGACCGTCTCCTATTTATGGAGAAACTGGTATGCCACTTAGATTTGATCAATCGCGGGACTACAATCTAGGTAGTTTGAGACACTATTGTCCATACTTACTGGTATTTGTACTCTTGCTGGTCTCATCTGCCTGTTCATTCCCCAGTGGAGAGACTGAGACACCCACCCCTTCACCCTCCCAGGAAATCGTTGAGAGAGCTACCGCGACCTTTCCTGCCATACCAACTCCCACTCCCCAGTCACTGCCACCTGATTTAGTCGAAAGCGACCCTTTTCCAAACTCAGAGGTTGGGCTTGATGGCTCGCTGAAATTTTATTTCAATCAGGCTATGGATCAAACCTCAGTCGAGGAGGCATTCTCAGGCCTTTCAGGCAGGTTCAATTGGCTTGATGACTCAACGCTAATTTTCACCCCGAACCAACCTCTCACTCCATCTGCACAACTCGATTTGCAATTTGATACCCAAGCCCAAGCTGCCAATGGATTGCAATTGGTTGAACCAATAAATCTGGTCTATTATGCGGTTGGTTATTTATATCTCACCCAAAGTTTGCCAGAGGATGGGTCAACAGCGGTAGAACCTTCATCTGCAATTGTGGCGACCTTTAATCGACCGGTAGTACCGTTAGCAGCTGATCAAAGTACCTTACCCCCAGCTTTTACGTTGGAACCCAATGCAGAGGGTCGCAGTGAGTGGATAAATACTAGTACTTATGTGTTTTCCCCTGAAACCTCGCTGGCGGGTGGGACTGAGTACACTGTCAAACTTAATAACGATTTAACCGGCGTAGATGGAAGTCCGCTGCAGATTCCCCAAGCCTGGTCGTTCACGACGGCGGATCCCAGATTGCTGTCTGTTGAACCCGTCGACGGCGCAGTAAATGTGAGCTTGGATTCTGATGTTCTCTTGACATTCAATCAACCCATGGAACCAGATAGCGTTGTGGATGAATTTACAATGCTGGAAGCGAACAATACCCGTATACGTGGGGAGTTCACATGGAATGACGACACCACGGAATTCACATTCACTCCTGATAATTTGTTGAAACGTGACCGGGTTTATTCAATCGAACTCAGCGAAGAAACTTTATCTGGTGGTGGAACACAAATTGGTTCAGAGTATCAGTCAACTTTTAAGACAATTCCAGAACTCGCTGTGATCAGAAGTGATCCAGGGGATAATGGTCAAAAAGAAATCTACAGCAGTATTGCTATAGAATTTAATTCCCCGATTAATTTCAAGAATGTTCTTCAATTTGTTAAGCTCAATCCGCAGATTTCAAACCTGGAGGCATTTGTTGATGAAGAGGAACGCACGATATGGCTTAGCGGTTATTATGAACCGGATACTGCATATACGCTGACAATTTCCCCTAATTTGTCTGATAAATGGAATGGTCGTCTGGGCCAGGAGTTTATTCTCAATTTTGGCACTAAGCCGTTTGATCCCTCCCTGGTGGTTGCCACAGGTTCAGATGTTATCTTCCTGACGCCAGAGCAGTCAAGTATTACAGTTCAGGTCACCAATTTAAATGATATTACATACTCCCTCGGTGAGGTGCCTTTTGAAGATTTCCAGCAGTTGATCGCACCTGGGAATTATGAAATACGCCAAACCTACCGTCCGGAACAAGAACTAACTCTTCATCGCAATTTGGAAATCCCTGCCAACCGGAGTACGCCCGTTGAGATTCCACTCTCGCTAGATGGCGGCCCACTAGCTCCGGGGATTTACTCATTACGGTTTAGCGTGGATGTGGACTATATCTATCCCGGGCCTTATCTCCTGATTGTCAGCGACATCAATACCACGTTTAAATTGAGCGCGACAGATGTTCTTGCCTGGGCTGTGAATTTAAAGGACGGTTCAGCGGTAGAGAATACCTCTGTAACCGTATATTCTGAGAGAGGTGATGCGCTCGCCCGAGGTCAAACCGACGCGGATGGTGTATTCCATGCAGATATTCCAATCCGGGAGATGGAAGATATTTATGGCATTTCCTATGCCATTCTAGGGGAGCCCGGTCAAGAGACCTTTTCTGCAGCGCTTTCCAATTGGGGTCAGGGATTAGATGGTGGAAGTTTTGGCTACCGGGTTGATTACACCCCACCTCATCTTGAGGCATATCTTTATACTGACCGGCCCATCTACCGGCCTGGTCAAAGTGTTTATTTCAGAGCGATCCT
>DAOVCZ010000099.1 GCA_030669775.1 Chloroflexota bacterium
TTCTGCTTTTGGAACATATTGAAGATCGTCGATCGCTTTGAGTACTTTTTGACGGGTCGTTTCTCGCACCATCTCAGGTGTATTCATGACGCGAGAAACAGTGGCGATACTCACCCCGGCTTTACTCGCCACATCGTAAACTGTTGGGTCGCCCAAGCTTGTTATTCCTGAAACTATTTCCGCAAAAAATGAAATTTATTTCATGAAAGGACTTACATTGCTAATATTACATTAACATTCTACTCTTGTCAAGCGTTTTTATTATTTTCTTGTGTGAATATACCTCTTCCAGTTGGAGATAGAGCTGAAGTTATCCAGAACTGCAAAATCTGCAATTCTTTTTTATCGATGATCAGGCCTTATAAATGACAGAAATATATTTTTTCGATGATGAATTACGAGCTGATCGTCAGGAACTATCTGCAATCGATTGGCGTTTATACCAGAGATGGTTATCTTGAATTTGATAAAATAAAGTGCCAATATTGAGTCGATCATTTATTAATAATTAAATAGTTTTCAATGAGGGCAACATGATTAGAAAAAAGCGATATCCCATTTTGGTACTCGGGTTATTGATCTTGGCTTCGCTGGCCTGCAATTTCCCTTTTATCTCATCACCCACACCGATCGTTTTTCCAACTCCCGATTTGACCTTAACCGCATTGTTCAATCCCACTGTGACTTCACATCCAGTCATCTTCCCCACCCAAACAATTCCTCCTGCATGGGCCAGCCCGACCTCCACCCAACCCGGGCAGCTGCCGTCTCCTATCCCGACAGATACGCCACTACCACCAACTGCCACGGCCACCAGAACTGCGACACCAACCCGCTCCTACGCAGGTCCAGGTATGCGCCCCAAATTCAGTATGAACGGGGTGTATTTCAACACCGCTCCAACCATCGATGCCTCGCTTGAGGATTGGAATCTCGATCGCTACCGGATTGAGCATGTTGTATACGGGAAAAGTGATCATTCCGGCACAGATGACCTTTCTGGCCGGGCGATGGTCGGCTGGGATGAGAACAATCTGTATTTGGGGATCCGGGTGATTGACAAAAAATATGTCCAGAATGCCAGTGGATCGAATCTGTTCAAGGGTGACTCACTCGATATTCTCTTAGACACAGATGTGCCAAGTGATTTTTATCTTGGCACACTTAACGGGGATGATTTTCAGCTCGGCATCTCCCCCGGCTCTCCTGTAGCAAATGATGAACCGGAGGCTTACTTGTGGTTTCCAAGTTCAATCGCCGGAGGGCGAGATCAGGTCGATATCGCTGCCCGTTCACGCGGCGATGGTTATATCGTTGAAGCAGCGATCCCCTGGTCTGTTTTCGATGTGAGTCCTTATACAGGCCAGCATTTCGGTTTTGCCTTCTCGATCTCCGATAACGATAATCCCAACCAGAACATTCAGCAGAGCATGGTATCTTATGTGCCCATCCGCACGTTGAGCGATCCGACAACCTGGGGCGATCTGACGCTGGTTAAACCCTAAATCAAACAATAATCTCTTGGGGCACGGGTAAAATTTGCTTTTCGGTAGTAAGTCGTAGCCAACCGAAATGTGCTTTGCCCCGATCTGTGGTATGGGCGAAGCATCCCCTTATGAAGATCAGAAAATTCTTATGATGAAAATGGATGCTTTGCCCTTACTCGGGTTTGTAGGGTAAAATTTATTGATTTAAACTGCAGTAAAGGGAATGCGAATGACTGCCTCAAACCACAATCCTGAGTCCAGTGTCTCAACTGGCGTAACGCTCAGCCGGAATCTAAACTTATTTACCATCACGATGATCGGCATTGGGGGGATGATCGGTGCCGGAATCTTCGTGCTGACCGGGATCGCCGCTGGCATAGCTGGACCTGCCTTGATCCTGGCATTTGCCCTCAACGGCATTATCACCTCGTTCACCGCCATGTCCTATGCTGAATTAGGTTCTGCATATCCGGAAGCTGGGGGCAGTTATGTGTGGGTAAAAGAAGGCTTAGGTGGGGCGCAGGGATTCCTGGCGGGATGGATGAGCTGGTCGGCCGCAGCATCTGCCGGTGCTTTGTATGCGCTGGGGTTTGGTAGATTTGCCAGCGAATTATGGCTGATTGCAGATTTACCGACTCTGGGGTTAACCGTGGGCCAGATGACCATGGTATTTATGACCTTGATCATCTTAGCCTTTACATTTATCAACTACTTTGGTGCGTCTGAAACCGGAACGATCGGTAATGTAGTCACCTTGGCAAAGATCGTGATTTTGGGTTTGTTTGTCTTATTCGGTATTCTGGTCATGCTGCGCTCGGATGGTTGGCAGCAGAGTTTTTCAAGTGATTTTATGCCCAATGGGTTCATGGCGGTGTTTGCTGCCATGGGGGTGACTTTCGTTGCCTTCGAAGGTTATGAGATCATCGTTCAGTCCGGGGAAGAGGTAATCAATCCCAAACGTAATATCCCGCGGGCGATCTTTTTGGCAATTGGGGTGGCAGTCACCATCTACCTGCTGGTTTCTGTTGTGGCAATCGGTGCGACGAGCCCACCAGTGGGAATGAAGGTATACGAGTATCTAGGATTACAAAAAGAAGTGGCGGTCGTGGAGACTGCCCGGCAGACATTCCCTCTTGGCATCGGGGCGATCGTGCTGCTGTTCAGCGGACTGGTCTCGACGATGTCGGCTTTAAATGCTACTACGTATTCCTCCTCGCGGGTCTCATTTGCTATGGGCCGTGATCACAATCTGCCACATTTATTGTCAAAAGTACACCCCAAACGGTTGACCCCTTACTGGGCGGTGATCTTTTCGGGGGCTTTCATGCTGTTGATCTCCTGGGTGCTGCCGATTGAAGATGTGGCCGCTGCGGCTGGCATCCTGTTCCTATTGCTGTTCTTGCAGGTAAATGTGGTCGTGATGCGGTTACGCTTAAAACTGCCTGATTTGGAACGCGGATTTCGGGTACCACTTTTCCCTTTGATCCCAATCTTGGGGATTGTGATTAATGCTTTGCTGGCAATTTACTTGTTCACGTTCAGCCCGGTTGCCTGGTACGTCGCCATCGGATGGATTGTTGTTGGTTTGCTGGCATATTACACTTACTTCTCCCGGATTGAAGAGATCGAAAAACCGAAGGAAATCCTCCTGGAAGAAGTACTGGTCAGCCGGGAGTACTCCGTGCTCATCCCGGTGGCAACCCAGGAACAGGCCCGCATCCTGGGACATATCGGCAGCATCCTCGCCCGAGCAAACGAAGGAGAAGTGCTGGCCTTACATGTAGTGCGGGTTCCTTACCAGCTCACTCTGGGTGATGGGCGAATGCGACTCAAACATGGACGGCCTTATTTGGAAACGGTTATTGAACAGGCTAAGGAGATGGATGTCCCGGTACACACGATGATCCGCTTAGGCAGAAAGGTGGATGATGCCGTTCGAAAGACAGCTGTGGAGAACGCCTCGGATCTAATTTTGCTGGGTTGGCCTGGGTACACGAATACCGCTGGAAGATTGTACGGTTCGGTGATCGATCCGATTGTGGATGACCCACCATGTGATATCGCTGTCGTACGCTACCGCGAACACCGTACGATCCGATCGATTTTTGTACCCGTCTCCGGGGGGCCGAACAGCCGCCGCGTGGTCCGCACCGCAGTGAATATGGCGTCTTTGGGTGAAGAGGGGCCTGCTCTGGTAAATTTAATGCATATCGTCCCCACAGGCGCTGGCACCAGGGAACGAATCCGGACTAATCAAATCTTTGATTACGCATTGGAAGGGATCGATTATCCACACATCACCCGCAATATCGTTGAAGGCACCAGTGTCTTAGATACGATCTTGGAAAACGCGGAAAATTGTGAGTGTGATCTGATCGTGATCGGAGCAACGGATGAGCCATTATTCAGGAATTTGCTGGTTGGTAACATTGCCGATCAAGTCGCGAACCGGGCTAAGGTAACGGTGATTGTGGTTAAAAGGCGGCAAAGTGCCTTCCATTCATTCCTGCGCCAGACGATCTTGGAACCCTCCACCAACCCGAATAACAAGCGTTAATTCAATCTCGAATTTTTACTGAAAAACCGGGTCTAATCGCAAAACACGGTTTCTTTATTTTTTTACTTATCCAGTTAAGCCTGGGAAAAAGAATAAATCGATTCTGTGGATTTAGGTGCTCTCTCCAATTGCGATCGGTCGTTCTGGATCGGTGATCCACTCGCTCCAGGAACCTGCATACAGCCTAGCATCTCCCATTCCAGCGTGTTCCATTGCCAATACGTTCTGAGTTGATGTCACACCTGAGCCACAGTAAAAAACAGTATCTCTCGGCGATATCTCTCCGAGCAAAGGTTGAAAGTAGTGACGCAATGCCTCTGGCGGAAGGCATTTTCCCTCCGCGTCCAGGATATTAAGATGCGGTGATGGTAGTGCTCCGGGAATATGGCCTGCAACTGGATCGATCGGTTCTACTTCGCCGCGATAGCGGTCTTCGTCACGCGAGTCAATCAACAGAAAGTTCGCATCATGCAACCTGGCGAGGATTTCTTCCTTCTCTATCAATCGTGCGTGCCGTACGCGGGGGATGAACATGCTCGAATATCGTGTCTCCTGGCCCCCGCGAACAGCTTCACCGGATTTCAACCAGGCTTGCCAACCACCATCCAGGACGGACACTGCATAATGTCCTAACCAACGCAACAACCACCACAAACGGGAGGCTGCCATGGCGCCACCAGCATCGTCATATACCACAACCTGCGAGGAGGAATTAATCCCCCAATCGCCAAGCTTGTCAGCGAAGTTCTCGACGGACGGTAGTGGGTGGCGACCGGTCACCCCTTCGATCACCGGTGAACATAAATCCTGATCCAGGTGGGCATAAATTGCACCCGGGATGTGTGCTTCAAGGTAATTTTGACGACCTAACTCGGGATCTTCTAATGAAAATCGGCAATCGATAATCGCTAAATCGGGATCACCGATCTCGGAGATTAATTGAGGCACAGAAATGAGAGTGGTATAGATCATGTTCAACTCCACAAGAGTAAATTTGATGGCTAAATGACTTTCTTGAACTTGCCTAAGAGAATTGGATTACTACCGAACCAGCAAGACGGCGCAATCAGCATCATCGAGCATCGCAACCAAATTTTCGGTTTCAAATCGCCTGCTCTTGGTGGGTAATACGACGACATCACAGCCGGAGATGAGCGCCAACTGGGAGATACGATCGCCCTGGATGTTCGTTACCCAACGGAAATCAAGATTGATTTCGTCTTCTTTAAACCTCGCTTCCACTTCGGCTTGGAGCTGCTCGGCTTCACCCTTGGTTTCAGCCAGGATTAGGATTGTTAATGTGCTTTCAGGGCTGCTGATCCGGCGCGCAGCGGTTAAAGCATTTTGACTGGCAGGCGATCCATCATACACAACCATGATCGGGGATCCAGGACGAACTTTGTGCAGGAGGATCAAAGATTGGATTGGTGCCCGAACTGCTACCTCTCTGGCTGTCGATCCGATCTGGTTACCTCCTGACCAACCTGTTTTCCCTAAGATAATCAGGTCTGTATCTGCCGCGGCAGACATCAATTCACCCGGTATCAAACCACGTGTACTGCGGAACGACCAACGCAGGTTAGCTCGCTGGGCGATGGAGGCCAGCAGCTGTTCCACTCGCCGGGCATGGGCTCGTAATTCCCTCTCAATATGAGAGACGTCGATCTGCCGGGAGGATGCAGAATAGAAACCTACTTCCTTGGTGAAGGGGATCTCTGCTGATCGCAGGAGGTTGATATCCTCGACATAGATACCGATCAGCTCCGCCTGGTAGCGTATCGCTAAATCTACAGCCAGCTCCAGCGCGGCCTGGCTCGCAGGGGAGGCATCCAGGGCGATCAAAATTCGGCGAATGTCATTTATGCTGTCTTCAGAACTCATTGGCCATTCCCCGTTTCATCTTCGCCAGAAGCATCTTTACTCTTGGCGAGTTTTTCCAGGCGGGCCTGCACTCTTCCGCTGATCGTTTCGGGTGGATATTTGCCTTCTTGGTCAGGTTGACCCATGGGAATTCCTGTGAGCAATTCGATGCCCTGATCTATCTCAGAGATGGGATAGATATTGAATAATCCATCTGCGACGGCATCCCGGATTTCCAGATTTAACATGAGATGCTTGACATTGGCTGAGGGGATCAGGACTCCCTGATCACCGGTCAGACCTCGCTCTCTGCAAATATCGAAGAAACCTTCAATTTTTTCATTTACCCCACCGATGGCCTGTACCTGACCGTGCTGATTGACCGATCCGGTAGCAGCCAGTGATTGCTTGATGGGCACACCGGAGATCGCGGATAATAATATGTAGAGCTCCGCGGATGAAGCGCTATCGCCCTCGACTCCACTGTAAGATTGCTCGAATACCAGGCTTGCCGATAGGGAAAGCGGTTCATCGGAAGCATAGTGTTGGCCGAGAAATCCGGCCAGGATTAAAACACCTTTTGAGTGAATCGGGCCACTCAGCTCAACCTCGCGCTCGATATCGATCACGTCTCCTTTACCGCGGCGGACGCTGGCAGTGATGCGACTGGGAAATCCAAACGAGAAATCACCCACTTGCGCGACAGAGAGCCCATTGATCTGTCCCACCTGGGAACCCTGGGTGGAGATCATGATCGATTCTCGCAAAATATGTTCCTGGTAGCGCTCACGCACCCGGTCGGCGCGATAGGTTCGGGCATCGATCGCTTTTTGAATATCAGCGGCATTTATGCTTTGATTCCCATTTTTACCAGCCCAATAATCCGCTTCGTTGAGCAGATCCACAATATGGTTGACCTGGATGGTCAGCCGCTGCGAATCGCCCACTACTCGTGCGCAATGTTCTATAACCCGGGCGATCGCCTCCCGGTTTAACGGCCGCAGTTCATTCTGCCGAGCGAGGGTGGCGATCATACGGGCATACAGCTTTTGGTTATCAGCAGTGCGGGGAACTTCTTCAGCAAAATCTGCTTGCACCTTGAAAAGTTCACTGAACTCA
>DAOVCZ010000021.1 GCA_030669775.1 Chloroflexota bacterium
CGGGCAGCTGCGGTAGACCAGCTGCAGATCTGGGGTGACAGGTTGGAGATACCTGTCATCGCCGGACAGCAAAATGGGGATCCCGGCGCTGTTGCATACGACACCGTTCAGGCAGCGGTTGCTCGCCAGTATGATTTAGCATTTATCGACACAGCTGGTCGCCTGCACACCAGATTTAATCTCATGGAAGAATTGAAAAAAGTGCACCGGGTAACCGGCAAAGCCTTGCCTGGAGCACCCCACGCTGTCTGGTTGGTGATGGACGCTACTACTGGTCAAAACGCTTTACAGCAAGCACACGCATTCAAAGAGGCAGTCAATGTCACTGGAATCATCCTTGCTAAGCTAGATTCATCTGCCAGAGGAGGGATGGCCTTCGCAATTCAACAAGAACTGGGATTGCCTATTATCTTCGCTGGTTTAGGTGAATCACCTGAAGATCTTCAGCCCTTTGACCCCGACCTCTTTATTGATGGCATTTTAGCGCAAGAGGAGGACTCTTAATGCAAGAATTAATCGATCGTTTAATCGCAGTTGAACAAACTTTTAACAATCTATTGGAGCGTCTTTGACTTAGCTGCTAAAGAAATTCGTCTAGCCAATCTGCGGATACAAGCAGAAGATCCTGATTTATGGCAAGATTCCGAAAAAGCACAGCGTTTGATGAAGGAAATTTCGGCTCTCAAAGAGGAGGTTAAGGAATGGCAGACGCTACGGCAAACCATTGCGGACACCCTTGAATTAGCTCAGCTGGAAGATGAGAGCATTTACTCCGATCTTGATCGCGAGACTTTAAAGATTGAGGCTGAAGTATCAAAACGCGAGTTTGAAGTGAAGTTATCCGGACCTTATGATCGCGGCGATGCATTGCTTGCCATTCACGCGGGTGCTGGTGGGACTGATTCCCAGGATTGGACTGAAATGCTTCAAAGGATGTATCTTAGATGGACTGAACGAAAAGGTTATAAGACCGACATCCTTGATCTGACATTCGGCGAGGAAGCTGGGATAAAAAGTGTGACGATATCAATTGAAGGCCGTTATGCTTACGGGTATCTGCGTTCTGAAAAAGGTGTTCACCGTCTGGTCCGGCTTTCACCGTTTGATGCAGCTCATCGCCGGCATACCTCTTTCGCGATGGTGGAGGTTCTCCCGCAAGTCGAGGAAGATTCTCAAGTTGAGATTAACGCTGATGACCTGCGAATCGATGTCTTCCGTTCATCGGGTGCAGGTGGTCAAAACGTCCAAAAGAATGCCACTGCTATCCGTATTACACATTTCCCGACTGGCATTGTCGTCAGCTGCCAGAATGAAAGATCACAGCTGCAAAACAAGCAAAACGCAATGAGGGTTTTACATTCCCGATTACTAGAGAAGAAGCAGCAGGAACAGGAAGATAAGATCGCCCAGCTGCGAGGCGAATATCAGAAGGCAGAATGGGGCAGCCAGATTCGTTCATATGTTTTGCACCCCTACCAGATGGTAAAGGATCATCGCACCGATTATGAAAAGGGCAACACCCAAGCGGTTCTCGATGGTGACTTGGATGACTTCATAGAAGCGTACTTGCGCAGCAAAGTTGGTGCAGATCAGACTGCAGATCAGACTTGACATCTATCCTTCAGCCACGTATAATCTTTCCTGCCTGCCCCAAGGGCAGGCGTTGTCATGAGTTTATGAAATATTAGGAGAGTTCGTCAATGACACCCTTACCAAAAAAGAAGATTTCTTCCGGGCGTAGAAATCGCCGTCGGGCTCATCATGCTCTGAAGGCAAGAAATCTTGTCCAGTGCTCCAATTGTGGAGAATCTCGTCTTCCCCATCACGTTTGCGGTAACTGTGGGTATTATCAAGGTCGCGAAATAATAGAGGTCGAGCAAGAATAATCCATCACAACGGGCCGTGAAGTTCACGGCCCGTATGTCTATCCTCCACTTAGAATGCCTTCAAACAAAGATCGTATCGCCTTTTTGTTCCCGGGACAGGGGTCACAATCAGTTGGGATGGGCCAGCAGTTGGCGGCTGCAAACCCACTCGCAAACCAGACTTTCATGGACGCTGATCGCCTCCTGGGTTATTCGTCTTCCACGATATCCTGGTCGGGTCCGGATGAGCAGCTCAATGACACTATAAACACACAACCAGCGCTTTTTGTACACTCTATCGCTGCGCTGAGCGTGATTCAAGAAAAATACCCTGATTTACATCCTGCATTCGTTGCTGGTCACTCGATGGGAGAATTGAGCGCCTTGGTCTGTGCTGGGTCATTAAATTTCAAAGATGGTTTGCTTCTTGTTCGCAAACGTGGCGAGCTGATGAAGCAAGCTGGAAAAAAATCTCCTGGCGGCATGGCTGCAATACTTGGCCTAGATATTGATACACTTGAAAAGATTTGTTCAGCTGCCAGTAAAGATACCGAAATCGTTCAAATCGCAAACGATAATTGCCCAGGACAGGTAGTGATCTCCGGCGCTTCTGCAGCTTTGGATCGTGCCATGCAGTCCGCCAAGGATGCGGGTTCCCGTCGTGCCGTTCGCCTTGCAGTAAGCATTGCCGCTCATTCGCCATTGATGGCTCACGCCCAGGATAGCTTCAACCAGGCAGTTGATTCGGTGCAATTCACAGATCCAACTATCCCAATAATCGGCAACGTAAGCGCCCTACCCCTGCTGAAAGTTGAGGACATTCGAATAGATTTGCAGGCTCAATTGAATTCAAGAGTTCGTTGGACAGAGACAATCCAGTTATTGCTCTCCAAAGGTGTTTCAACCTTTATAGAAATAGGGAATAACTCTGTGTTGGTTGGTTTACTTAAACGTATTGACAACAAAGCAAGGGGATATTCAATCGGAAATCCAGAAGACTTTGAAATACTATCGACCATCTAGTGAATTCAACACCATATCTCAGCAGAATATCCTCTCTAATTAGGATAATTGATTACGGTATAATTATCCCAACTTTGCAATCAGGAGTCGTCTATGTCCCTGCCCTCAAGAATCTCCCTGGAAGGTAGAGTTGCTATCGTGACCGGCTCATCGCGCGGCATCGGTCGCACTATCGCCAAGGAATTAGCCCTGAGAGGCGCAGCAGTTGTTGTTAATTATCATAAATCAGCTACCGCAGCAGACGAAGTTGTCACGGAAATTCGATCTGCTGGTGGACTGGCTCAGGCCTTACAAGCCGATGTATCTGATTTCAAGGCAGCCCAAGGTTTGATCAAATTCGCGATTGACACTTTTGAGGGTCTCGACATCCTGGTGAACAATGCTGGAATTACCAGAGATAAATTAATCATGATGATGACCGAAGAGGATTGGGATGTCGTCCAGGCAACCAACCTGAAAAGTACTTTCAATTGCTCAAAACCAGCTGTACGGTACATGATGCGTAAACGCTATGGTCGCATCATCAACATCACTTCTGTCGCCGGTCAGATGGGAAATCCGGGACAAACCAATTATTCTGCATCGAAGGCTGGTCAAATTGGATTCACAAAAGCACTTGCTCGTGAAATTGGCTCGCGTAAAATAACTGTAAACGCCATCGCAGCTGGTTATGTAGAAACTGATATTTGGGCTGGTGTACCAGAGGAAGCCAGGGAAGCAATTCTCTCCATGATTCCTTTGGAGCGCAAAGGGGAAACCCAGGAAATTGCGGATGCAGTCGCTTTCCTAGCATCTGAACAGGCTTCGTACATCACTGGACAGGTAATTGGTATTGATGGCGGAATGACTATGATGTAGTTTCCGGAGGAATATGACTGACAATTCTGTAACACCCGGGAAAACAACCATATCGATCGATGTCATATTGACCATTTCCAGGCTGACCACGCTGGATGTTCCAGGAGTCAGTCGAATGAGTCAGGTGCCTTCCCGACGCTTCAGGACCATTCTGCTGCACCGTCAGGAGGAAGATGGCTTGCATGTTGAAGTCGAGGATGATATCGTCTACACTGATATCTACGTAGTTCTGGATGCAGACGTCAACATACGTGAAGTTGGCCGAAATATTCAAGCCGCGGTCGCCCGTGCAATCACTGACATGATTGGCATGCAAGTAGGTGTGATTAATGTCCACGTCGAAGATATTGATTACCCAGAGGCACCTAAGACTTCTGATAATTTATGAAAGCTCGTACCAGGGCACGCGCAGTTGCCCTGCAGGCACTTTACGAAATTGATATGGTTGGTCACCCTCCCCTATTAGTGATCAATGACCGGTTATCAGACAATGACCTTGATGAAAAACTGGCAGAGTTTGTCAGTCAAATCACCATGGGTGTGTGGCCGATCGTTGAGGAGCTTGATCAATTCATCGCCGAACATGCCCCTGAGTGGCCGCTCAACCAGGTGGCGACAGTCGATCGTAATATATTGCGCATTGCTTTGTGGGAGTTTGCCGTCAGCGAAAACACTCCGATAAAAGTCGCCATCAATGAAGCTGTAGAACTCGCAAAGGTATTTGGTTCGGATAGCTCTCCCCGATTTATCAATGGTGTATTAGGCAGTCTCGCCACTCGCCAAAATGAGATTCGCCAATCTTTACAACATCTCCAAAATCCCCCATAATCATTATGGATATCCTTGGTATCGGTCCACTTGAATTAATCTTTATCCTGATCATCGCTTTGATCGTATTAGGTCCCTCCGATATAGTCACAGCCGGGCGAACAATTGGTAGATTCCTGCGCCAGGTCGTTACTTCATCCACCTGGCGCGCTGTCACCCGCACCTCGGATGAACTTCGTACACTTCCAAATAAACTTATTCGCGAGGCGGGTTTGGAGGAGGATTTCAAGGAGATACAGGAAACAACCAAACAAGCAGTGCCACCTAGCCTTAATTCAGATATATCAAAATGGCAGGAAGATATCGATACCTGGACGACTCCCCCCTCGATTGGCAAACAACCTCCTGAAGCTGAAGCTTCTGACGATGACCAGACTACTGCAATAGAAGATCAGATCGAGGAGGAAGAAGGCTAATCGATGCGAATACTGATACGCGCAATCTGGAATTTATTATTAGCCCCGTTCCGTTGGCTTCGAACTATGTTCGGAGAAATAAAATCTTTCCTCTCCGATGAGCCTGAAGATACACCACTCGGCGATTCTCTGGAAAAGGCATTCAACAGTCCTCAGAGCTTATTAGTTCACCTGGATGCTCTTCGCAAGCATCTGTTTAGATCTGCACTTGTTTTAGCGCTAACCACCGTGCTTGCCTTTGCTTTCGCTTCTCAAATTATTGATCTCCTCGCCCTTCCAGTTGGCGGTATAGAAGCGCTGGTCGCGATTGACCCAACTGAACCGATTGGCACTTTCATGCGGGTATCCCTGATGACAGCCTTTGCCATCACCTTACCCTATATCATTCTAGAATTGTGGTTGTTTATTGCCCCTGGATTAAGTCGTGATTCACGAATATTTGGTCTATACGCAATCCCGATCGCGGTGATTTTTTTCATTGGTGGTATGGCTTTTGCCTATTTTGTATTATTACCAACCGCGATACCTTTCTTGGTCAACTTCGGGGGGATCACAAGCCAGATTCGACCATCATCGTATATCCGCTTCGTGACCTCAATTATGTTCTGGATTGGGATCGCTTTTCAATTCCCACTGATTATCTATGTACTGGCAAGAGTTGGCCTAATCAAAGCTAAGGTTTTAATCGAACAATGGCGATTGGCAGTCGTTATAATTGCTATCTTATCTGCAGCGATTACGCCGACGATCGATCCGGTAAACATGGCTCTCGTCATGGGACCCATGATTGTTCTCTATTTCTTAGGTATTGTCTTAGCTACGATTGCCGAGCGAGCTCGTTCTCGAGATTTAAGTGAACAGGAATCCCAAAGCGACTCTATCTCTCCAACACCATAATTAAGCTGCTTCATCATTAACGGAGGCTCTATGCGTGCACGACGCGCCCTTCTTTATATGCCAGGCGACGATCTGCACAAAATTCACAATGCAACCACCCTGGATGTGGATTGTGTCTGCATGGATACCGAAGATGGGGTAGCTATCAATCACAAGAAAATCGCCAGGGAGACAATTGCAGAAGCCTTACGAACTATTGATTTTGGTCGCTCGGAACGCCTGGTAAGAATAAATCCAGTCGGCTCAGTATTCATTGAGGATGATCTTCGTAATATAATTCCTGCCAGACCAGACGGGATCGTTATTCCAAAAGTAAAGGATGCTGACCAGATTAATTGGGTCAACGACCAAATATCGAGGTACGAAGAGCAAAACAACTGGCTCATTGGCTCCATCATATTAATTGCGATCATCGAATCCGCCATTGGCATCGTTCATTTACCGGAAATTGCCACATCTAGCAGCAGACTAGAGGCCTTGATCTTTGGCGCGGAGGATTTAGCCGCAGATATCGGAGCAGAAAGATCAAAATCAGGATGGGAGGTTTTTTATGCCAGGAGTGCACTCGTAACTTATGCTGCTGCATATGGACTACAAGCGATTGACATGGTCAATATTGACTTCCAGGACATCCCCGCACTGCGAGTGCAGGCTACCCAAGGAGTGAAAATGGGCTTTTCTGGAAAGCAAGTAATTCATCCAAACCAGGTTCAACCAGTTCAAGAGGCATTCACACCAAGCGATGAACAGATAAGTGATGCCCAAACCATCGTCGAAGCTTTCAATGCCCACCAGGCAGAAGGTCGCGGCGCCTTCGCTGAGGATGGAAAAATGATCGACGCACCTTTAGTCAAATCTGCCCAGGCACTCCTTGAACGTGCCCGGGCTGCAGGAAAAATTTAGCTAATGCATACAGAATAAAACACACTTATTACAAGGAGGCCTTCTATGAGCGATCGTGTCGCAATAATTGGGGTCGGCTGGTCAGGATTTCGCCCGATCACCCCTGAATTTTCGTATAAAGAATTGATGTATGAAGCTGCCCGGCGAGCCTACAGTGATGCAGGCGTCGATCCGCGCCGGGATGTCGAGAGCTTCATCACTGTAGCTGAGGACTTCCATGAGGGTACTAGCATATTCGATGAATACACTCCAGACCAGTTAGGAGCAGTGCTAAAACCGATGCACACCATCGCTGGAGACGGCCTCCATGGACTGGCAACCGCTTACATGCTGGTCAAGACAGGCCAATTCTCGATCGTGGCGCTTGAGGGGCACAGCAAAGCTTCCAACATGCTTACACATGCTGGGATCACCGCTTATGCTCAAGACCCGGTGCTTAACCGTCCATTACGTTTAAATACCCACTTCGTTGCGGGCATGGAGATGAATCGTTATCTCTATGACACCGGTACAACACCTGAGCAATGTGCACAGGTAGTGGTAAAAAACCGCCGCAATGCGCTTGATAATCCCTCCGCTCCCTATGGTGCGGAGCTTTCCCTTGATGAAGTACTCTCTGGACCACATTTGTCTTGGCCACTTGGGATGCGCGAGACTGCAGAACACGTTGATGGGGCTATTACTCTGGTGATCGCAAACGAAGAAAAAGCCTTAGCATTATCTAATTATCCAATTTGGATCCTAGGAATTGGTTGGAGCAACGATTCCCCAGCTCTTGAAAATCGAGATTGGTCTAGTGCTAATTACATCAAAGATGCTGCCCGGTTTGCCTATCGGCAAGCTGGTATCCATCACTCCTACCAAGCGATCGATTTCGCCGAAGTGGATGACCTTTACGCTTACAGGGAGCTGCAATCTTTAGAAGCTCTAGGATTTTTCAAACCAGGGGAAGCTGGTCAGGTTACCGAAGAAGGCCTTACCCATAGAGACGGCGCCTTTCCAGTCAATGTATCTGGCGGCAGTCTTGGGATGGGAAACCTTCTCGATGCCAACGGTTTAGCCCGGGCTCTAGAGGTCGTATTACAGCTGCGGGGTACCGCTGGTCCCCGGCAGTTGGATGAAGTCAGCATTGGTTTAGCCCAATCTTGGCGGGGTGTACCTACCGCTAGCGGAGCAGTTGCCATCTTAGGCAATTGAGGAGAAGCAAAACATGTCTTTACGTAAAGTCGCTGTTGTTGGCGCTGGAATGACCAAATTTGTCCGCCGGGCGTTAGAGACGGGGAAAGAACTCTCCTGGCAAGCAACGAGCATGGCTCTTGAATCCTGCGAACTCACTATGGACGATATTGAAGGAGTCTGCCTGGGAACTGCACCTGATTCATTTGATGGTGTCCATATGAAGGGGGAATACCTGAGCGATGGCGCAGGTGCCTGGAGAAAACCTTACATGCGTTCCTATGTCGGAGGAGGAACTGGCGTATTCGTTCCCATCCAGGGCTGGTACCACGTTGCATCCGGTATGTTTGATGTTGTGCTAGTTATCGCCGAAGAAAAAATGTCGAGTTATTATCCGCATGCCCAGGGAGCATTTCTGACTATTTTTGATCATACGACCGAGCGCCCTTTGAAACCCAACTTACTGTGGATATTCGCTCTCGAGATGAACCGCTACATGCAGACTTATGGCATATCCAAAAAGGATATCGCCCAGGTGGCGGTAAAAAACAAGCGCAATGCTGCGGACCATCCATGTGCCCTGCTCGGTGATCGAAATATCACCGTAGAAGATGTGCTCAACTCCGAAGTCTTGGCCTGGCCGGTTAACCGTTTGGATGTCAGTCCTGTTTCCGATGGCGCGGTAGCCCTCGTACTTGCCGCAGAGCATGTTGCTAAACGCATCACAGATAAACCAGTCTGGATTGAAGGCGTGGGTTGGAATCTGGATACTGCTTACTGGACCAATCGGGATCTTGCTTATCCCCGTTATGTCGAATACGCAGCTCGCATGGCATATGATATGGCTGGCATCAAAGAACCTCGCAAACAGATCAACATCGTTGAACCGTACGATCCATTCGATTATAAGGAGCTCCACCACCTGGAAGGGTTGTTGCTTGCCGATCGAGGTCAGGCTCCACAATTAGTTGCTGATGGCGTAACTCTGCGAGATGGCGACATGCCCGTTTGCCCTTCTGGCGGCTTGCTGGGAGTTGGAAATCCAATCGCAGCCGCGGGATTAATGAAAGTTGCAGAGCTTTATTGGCAGCTGCGCGGCGAAGCAGGTGCCCGGCAGGTCCCGGGTCAGCCAAAACGAGGTCTTGCTCAAGCTTGGGGTGACTTGATGCAGGTCGGTACAGTTGTGATTATGGGTCGTTGAGGAGATTATTATGTCTGATAAGATTTCAAATTACCCAGGTACACCCTTGAGCGAAAAAGAAATTCGCGATGGAAACGTGCTCTCCATACACGATCAGATGCCTGGAGATTTCTCCTGGGATACTGGGGTAGCGATTGGTCGTTACTTGGCCGGATTAAAAGAAGGTGTAATACTTGGATCTCATTGCACCCATTGCCGCAGGACCGTTGTGCCCCCGCGCAATGTTTGTGAGTGGTGCTTCCGCCCCATGGATAGTTTTATACCTCTCCGAGATACTGGTACGGTAAATACATTTTCCCTGTGCTACGTAACTTGGGATGTTCAACGCATCAAAGAACCAGAAACACCGGCGGTGATTGAGATTGATGGTGCATCACCCCTCCATGGAATCATGCATAAACTGGGTGAAGTTGATCCACAGCAAATCTCGATCGGTATGCGTGTAAAAGCGGTTTGGAAACCGGCGGCTAAACGGGAAGGTGCCATCACTGATATTCTCTATTTCAAACCAATCCAGGAGTGATTGATATGACATTATTGAAAAGGGACCCAAATGCGCCGTCTGCCTGGCGTGATGAAATGCAGGTCACTAGTCGGTACACCTTTGGTATCGCCGGTGAGCGTTTTTTCAGAGCCATCAAGGATGACCAACAAATTCTGGGTTCGCACTGCAATAATTGCGAGCGAACTTATGTGCCTGCTGCTGCCTTTTGTGAAAGGTGTATGAACCAGCTCGATGAATGGGTGGACGTTGGTACAGTTGGTGAGGTCGTTACTTTTACACACCTGTATGTTAATTATGACGGTTCTCAACGTGAAGAACCTGAGACTGTCGCCTTCATCAAGTTAGGTGATGGCGGTCTGATTCACCGCCTGGTATCTTCCGGTTCGCATCCTGTAGAAATTGGGATGCCGGCCAAAGCCATATTCAAACCCTCATCTGAAAGAGAGGGTTCAATTCTAGATATTGTTCACTTTGAATTAATAACAAATTGAATTCTGCGATAATTTCAGTAGCCTTTCATAGAATCGCATTTCTTCGATTGGTGGGATTATGAGTCCCCAAGTGGACAAGGCAAAATTCGGTCGCCAAATCGCTACGTTTCGTGGTAACTCGATCGAACTCCGCACCTGGGTATTGATTATCATCCCAGGTTGTTTGCTTACCTTATCTAGTTATATATATGGCATGCTACTTGCAGGTGATGCCTACCAGCAGCATGGTCCGGCATTAGCTTTAATCCGCGTCCGCTCCTGGTTTATATTTGCCACAATCTTACTGGTGATATTGGCAGCGTATATTCTCTACCATTTATTACTTTCGTCACAACGGTTTGAGATATTTGAAAATGGTATTCAATATCGCAGCTTCTTCTTACGTCGTCATGCGTATTATTGGTCCGAGTTGTCTGGTATTGCATCATCAGCAACGAGGATTACATTCTTTGGTAAGGACATTCGAACAATACCTTCAGGAGTAATTTACCTGTATACCGGCAAATCGATCGAATTGACGAATAAGTTTCAGAATATTCCACACCTGGTTGAGATCTTAAAATCAAAAATCTATCCACTGATATGGCCAACATTGAAATCGACTTTCCGCTCTGGAGGTACAGCCCAATTTGGTCGTCTGACACTTACCAGGGAACACCTCCAAATAGCAAAAAAGAGGATTCCTTGGGAATCGATAAACAGGCTGAGGGCTGAATCCGGTTTTCTGGTGGTAGAATTGCACGGCGATTCCGACCAGCAGGTACCGATAGCTGACATCCCGAATATAGAACTCCTTTTACAGTTTGTCGATTGGGGTATTCAAACATGACCAGATCATCAGCTGATCCTCGGCCAAACCATTCAGGTAAAATTCTTCTAATCATAATCTTGATTATGGGGATTTTAATCCCGGCTTGCACTTCAACAGAACCTCCCTTGATTTCATTTAGACCCACCCAACCGGTGACAACTCAAGAGCTAATTGAAATTGATCCACTGGCGACAGTCACTTTCCAGGTTGAAGTTCCCAAGAGCACGCCCCCTGGCCAACCAATCCTGCTGAGCATATTGGATGAAGTAACCGGCTTAGCGTTGAACATCACCCGCAAGGAAATGCAAAAGATCGGCGATACCACTTATTCAATTACCCTCCCTTTTCCAGTTGGCGCAAACATCAAATACCGTTACGCCCGTCAGGATACTTTCACTGCTGAAGAACACACCACCGATCAGCGACCGGTACGCTATCGTCTTTACGGGGTTGATGGACCTGGTATTGTTCATGATGTTGTCAGCACCTGGAGCGACAGCTCCTATTCTGGTTCCACGGGTCGCATCATGGGAAGGGTGACCAACGCAGATGATGGCACCCCCATCCCCAATTTACTGGTGGCTGCAGGAGGCGCTCAGACTGTCACAGCCTCCACTGGCGACTTTCTATTGGAAGGTTTACCCCCTGGACTCCATAATTTAGTCTTTTATGCCTTTGATGGTTCATATCGAACTTACCAGCAAGGAGCAGTCGTTGCAGCACAATCAACCACACCAGCTGATATCCAGTTAACTCCTTCTCCGCTTGTTAAGCTTATCTTCACGGCTACAGCACCAGATGGAACGTTGCCAGCCGTCCCAATCCGTTTAGCGGGAAATTTGGTGCAGTTGGGAAATACTTTCGCAGATTTATCTGGTGGTATGAATACACTCGCTTCTCGTATGCCCACCCTGACTCCTCTCCCAGATGGTCGTTATGCATTGGAAATCGAACTCCCCGCAGGTGCTTTTATCGAATACAAATACACTCTTGGTGACGGATTTTGGAATTCAGAGTACACCCAAAATGGGGATTTCCGTCTGCGTACATTAACTGTTCCAGATAAAAACAGCATGATCGAGGATCGGATTGACAATTGGGGCAGCTCACCCAATGCTGGACCTGTATTATTTGATCTTTCTGTGCCTCCCACAACCCCGGATTTTGACAATGTCTCCATACAATTCAATCCTTTTAGTTGGACGGAGCCTATCCCCATGTGGAAGTTGGAAGAAGACCATTGGGTCTACATGCTGTATAGCCCAATCACGAAGCTGGAGGATTTCGCCTACCGATATTGTCGAAACGATCAATGCGGTAGAGCAGATGATTCACTCACTCCAGGAGCTAATCCCCCAGGTCGCTTAATGGCAATTTCAGGTGGAACTCAGACCGTGAATGATGTTGTTGAATCTTGGTACTGGATGCAGCCGGAAATTTCGTTCGAGATGCAGGAGACCCCAGAAGTAAAATCACGACCTGCAAGTTTTATCGCTGGTGTTGAGCTGCAGTCTTATTACCACCCTTCCTTCACACCACGATTACCAATCACTTATAAAGAGATCGATAACCTGCAGGCAAATTCGGTATTCCTATCTCCGACATGGACCTTCACCCGACAAAATCCACCGGTTCTTGAGTCGGTTACCGGAAAAGATCAATCCTGGTCTGACTTGACCTATTCAACCGAAAAAGCTCAGGCTTTCGAATTGAATGTCGCTTATAATCCCACTCCAAATTTCCCAACCGAAATGAAAGAATGGTGGTCGAGCTCGCCGCGCGACTTCCCTTGGTGGCAGGTCTGGTTCGAACGCTACCGCAACTTTATTCTCACTTTCGCAGACAAAGCCCAACAAGATGGAGCCAGCGGCTTGGTTTTAGGCGGAGAATGGGTGTCACCAGCATTACCAGGCGGCAAGCTTCCGGATGGTTCCCCTTCAGGAGTGCCCGCAGATGCAGAAAAACGCTGGCGTGAAATAATCTCAGAAGTAAGAGAACGGTATACAGGTACACTATTCTGGGCTTTACCTTCCTCAAAGGATGGCATCAACCCACCACCATTCATCGAAGATCTAGATCAGGTTTATTTACTCTGGTCCCTTCCCCTAACTGAACAACTGGATGCCAGTCCTCAGGAATTGCAGGATGCTGCTGGGCAATACCTGGACAGTGAAGTTTTCCTAATGGATATCAGTCTGGGAATGCCAATCACAATCGCTGTTGCTTACCCGGCAGCAGATGGCAGTCTTCAAGACTGCATAGCCGTTGTGGAAAATAATGATGAAAATTCTTGCTACAATCCAAAATTCCTTGAACCTCCTTATCAGGACAACCCAACTGTAATCCTGGATTTAGAGGAACAATTATCCGCCTATCAAGCATTGTTGTACGCGATTAACGACCGAGATTGGATTGATGGATTAGTTTCCAGAGGCTTCTATCCCCCGGTAGAACTGCAAGATAAGTCCAGCTCTATCCATGGCAAGCCCTCGCAAACAATTCTCGGCGATTGGTACCGGCAATTTCTTCCAGAATCACCATTGGAAGAGTGAGTTCTCACAACTCCAGATCACCCTCAAGGGTAACTGATCGATCAAGATCCACAACCGCTTTCATTCTATTTTTATTGACAATCAACGCAAAAGAATTAATATCGATTGTGGTATAATCTCCACGCCATGGATTCGGAAGTAACATCGCTGGAACCACAACCTGATTCTGAATCGGAATTCGTCCCAGGAACACCCTCAATTCACCAGGAGGAACTCCGCCGCAGACAAATGGCTGTTGCTGGCTTGGTTGTTGGTGTCATTCTTCTTCTCGCATTGTTGACCACGGCGGTAATTTACCTAGCTTTGCCGGCCACCAACACGGAAAGAATTCGCGATATCATGATTATCATCATGGCTCTCGAATTTATGTTCCTCGGTGTGGCAATGTCGGTTTTGATTGTACAATTGGCAACATTGATTAATTTGCTTCAAAATGAGATCATCCCAATTGTCGAATCAACAAACGAGACAGCCAACACCTTACGAGGTACGACAGCGTTCTTGAGCGAGAATTTGACCGAGCCAGTGATAAAATTAAATCAATATCTGGCAGGTTTGATGAGACTCACCGAACTGATTGGTTTAACCCGTAAGCGTTAATCAACTTATGTTATTTTTAATAAACTGAAAGGAGTAAATAAAATGGCTGATAATAGTGGAGATTTAGGATCATTCTTGGCTGGTTTTGTGATCGGAGGTCTGATCGGTGCCGGTGTGGCACTCTTGATGGCCCCACAATCAGGCGAAGAAACACGCGCTTTGATTGCGGATAAGAGCATTGAGCTGCGCGATAGAGCTGTAGAGACTGCCGAGGAAGCTCAATCCCGGGCAGGAGAATTTGCTTCACAGACCGCTGAGGCTTATGACCAGCAAGTTCAACGCATTCAGGCTGCCGTCGACGCAGGAAAGAAGCCTCCCAAAAAGGATGCTGAAGCACCTGCTGAGGAAGCACCCGCTGAATCCTAAACTATCTCCTGAAAGAAGATGGAAGAGATCGGGGTTTCCGATCTCTTTTTATTTAATTTCTTTCCAACTCTTGGATAACTCCTACCATAGAAACTAACAAATCTCCGGCGACCACTGAGGTGTTGGTACCCAAAGTTTCTCCAGATTTAATGCCACTCTGCGCGTGGATCCATGAGCCACTGACTGCTGCCTCATAAGCCTCAAGACCCTGCGCCCGCAATCCTGC
>DAOVCZ010000180.1 GCA_030669775.1 Chloroflexota bacterium
TTCACCCACGTTCTGCTTGGTCTGGCATTGGTCGCCAGCATTCCCTTTACGAAATTACGCCACCTTATCTATACACCGCTCAATATCTTCTTCAAGCCTGGCCGAGATTCCAACACGCTGGAAAAAATTGATGATATCGAGGAAGCTGAGATCCTGGGCGTGGGAAAGATTTCCGAATTCACCCCCAATCAATTGCTCTCATTTGACGCCTGTGTAAGCTGTGGTCGCTGCGAGGAGGTTTGCCCGGTTACTTTCAGCGGCATGCCTTTTTCACCGCGCACATTTATCCAGTCCATGCGACAGGCAATGCTCACCACGCTAGTCAATCCGAATGGAAACGGGCAGCAAGATAAAGAATTGTTAGGCAGCGTCATCCCAGAAGAAACGCCTTGGTTTTGCACAACCTGTGGTGCTTGTCTTGATCGCTGCCCGGCCTTTGTGAATCCGATTGATGAAATTGTCGATCTACGCCGCTACCAGGTATTAACAACTGGTAAGATGCCCAAATCCGTTGGAGAGGTGTTGCGCAACATGGAACGCCAGGGAAATCCCTGGGGAATGCCTCCTGAAGAGCGGATATCTTGGGCTGAAGGTCTGGAGGTTCGCCAGCTCATGCCGGGGGATGAAACCGATGTGCTGCTATTCCT
The DNA here is from genome assembly GCA_030669775.1 of Chloroflexota bacterium. Classification (GTDB taxonomy): domain Bacteria; phylum Chloroflexota; class Anaerolineae; order Anaerolineales; family UBA4823; genus PFL25. The sequence continues at coordinate 648 of DAOVCZ010000180.1, forward strand.
TGGGTGTGCTTACGCCTATGATGAACGAAATAAGAAAGTCGCTCAAGCCATGATTCGCTTGCTGAAAGAAGCGCAGGTCGAATTTGGGGTGTTCGGTTTAGATGAGATGTGCTGTGGAGACACATCTCGCCGCTTGGGTCACGAATATCTATTCCAGATGATGGTAGAACAGAATCTCGAACTGTTCGCCAGCGTCAAGTTTAATCGGATCGTAACCGGCTGCCCACATTGCTACAACACCCTGAAGAACGAATACCCACAATTTGGAGGCCATTATAAAGTACAGCATTTAACTGAATTCCTGGCAGAGAGGCCCATACAGGAATCTGTTTCTTCTCCAAATGGAAATGATCTCAATGGGCGCTTGACGTTCCAAGACTCCTGCTATTTGGGACGCTATAACCAGGTATATAAGGAGCCACGCCAATTGCTCAAGAATGCCAATGTCGATCCAGTCGAGATGAACAAAAAAGGTGAGAACAGCTTCTGCTGTGGTGGTGGTGGCGGGCAAATGTGGATGGAGACAGACCCCAACACGCGCATCAACCATCGTCGCTTGAATGACGCAATCGAAACGGGAGCCGATGTTGTGGCAACCGCATGCCCCTATTGCCTCTTGATGTTTGATGATGCGATCCGCTCAAAAGGTCTCGGAGACCAAATACAAGTCATGGATGTTGCTGAAGTTATGGTTAAACAACTCGGGGGAGATCGGGAATAAATATGTTCACGGACACAAGCATATCCGAAAGAGAGCTTGCTATGAATACAAGTTGGCTGGTTGAAACTCACGGCGACCCGCTGGGCGTGATTCAATTGCTGATTAAAGATGCCTGGGAACGATTCGAGCTCGATACCATGATGCTGTCGATGAACGGCAGCACAAAACCACGTTTGATCAACGACCCAGAGCAGCTGTACAAAGTTAATCCATTCAAGCCTCTGATGACCAAGAATGCTGCAAAATATCTGCCACAGGTTCTCGAGGATATTCCAGACAGCCGAGTCGGGGTGGTGTTAAGACCTTGCGAAATGCGCGCCCTAGTTGAAAAAACAAAACGGGAAGCGCTCCCTATGGACAGAGTGCTGACGATTTGCTTCGATTGCCTGGGGACTTATCCCCTGGAAGATTACCAGTGGCGGGCAGAAAGGAAGGGCTCCCCTGAGCGTTTAGCCTGGGAATCACTGCATTTTGCCAGGCAAGGAGGCATCGCCGCTTACCGCTATCGATCTGCCTGCCAGGCCTGCCGCACTCCGATTGGGCAAGGAGCTGATGTCAACATTGGTGTGATCGGTCTACCAGTTCGGCAGAAAATCTTGGTCAATACCCGTGATTCAGAAACAGCAAATACTCTCGGTCGAGAAGAGAGCATCAGCGAAGAAGACCAATCATTAATTGACCAGCGCGATTATATTATTGCCAGACTGCTCCAAAGAGGTTCAAACACTCGCCAACGATTGGCAGAGAATCTAGAAAGCATCTTGCCGAGGGATTTAGATGCGCTTCTCCATCTATTCGAAAGATGCGGGGAATGTCGAGAGTGCTTTGATAATTGCCCTTTGTGTGCAGCTGATTATCCCGCAAGAGATGAACTGGGATTGTATGCACGAGAGGATGTTATGCAGTGGATGATCTCCTGCGCGGGATGTGGCATGTGTGAACAAGCCTGCCCCAACCATCTCCCTCTTGTGACCATCTTTTCACAAATCAGGCAGCAGTTGATCGAATCTATAGATCCAGCTTCACAAATTCATTAATCCGTCTGAGTGGGTATCTCAACAGGCTTAGCTAAGATTGCGGGCGCGCAGAGTGCGCCAGCAATCGCGTCCCCTGTGGATTCCATAAGTTCTCAGTCAGATACAACAAAACATGCCCCTACCATCCCAGCACCTGAGTGAACCGATAACCCTGGAGTGAGTTCTGCATACAGGACTTCACCAGGATAATTGATCGACTCATTAAACTGCTGAAAGAACTTTTCGGATTCGGATTCGGCTCGGACGTAAACGACAGCCAGACGCTCTATTTGGCGAGAATCGATTGCTTCCACGGATAATTCAATTGCCCTTGCCCAGGCTTTTCTCAGGGTGCGTACTTGCTCGAGTAGATCCAGCTTGCCCTCGGCTGGGACGCCATGCTGATCATCGCCACTTCAATGGTGATTAACACCAGGATCAAATAAGTGAACGGGATTTATCTTCGCAAGTTAATACTGAATGGGATTGAAATTGAACAACGCCAATCTACATTTCAACGCTGATTAGGCTGTCCAATTACTTCATTATCCTCGAGTCATCAATTCGCTGATCTCCCATAGGCGTTGGGCGGTCTCTCGATCATATGAGATTGGTGAAGAATTAACAGCTTTCTTGTCAATAAAGAATTTACCCGTGATTCCATGGACAAAGGGAGATGAAGCCAGGTAGGTTATAGTTTCTGCACCCTCTTCCGGGGTCTTCCCACCCAATTTCTGAACCAAACTCACCAGGTATTTCAATACTGGACCGGTATTGTGACCAATGCGTGTGGCTACAAAGCCAGGTGTGAGGGAATTTACAGTTACACCCTGGTCATCTAACCGCCGGACCAGTTCGTAGGTGAAGAGTACATTTGCCAACTTCGACTGGCAGTAAGCTTTCCAGCCGTTGTATCCTTTTTCCAAATTTAAATCATTGAAATGTATTTTGCCTCGATAATGGGCACCGGAAGCTACATTCACAATCCTCGCTTGTGGACTGGCTTTTATCTGTTCAAGTAATAAATTTGTGAGCAGGAAGTAATTCAAATGATTCAACGCCCAGGTCATCTCAATCCCCTGCGGGCTGAGCTTGCGCCGCAGGAAAAAAGCTCCTGCATTGTTGATCAGCACATCTAATCGATCAAACCTGGCCTCGAAATCCCTGACCAGCTGTCTAACCTGATCCTGATTTGACAAATCTGCCACAAGGAATTCCACATTCGGATTGCCCGATGAATTCCGGATCTCAGAACTTACATCTGTACACTTTATGCTGTCCCGTCCGACACCGATCACAGCGGCGCCCATCTCAGCTAATTCACTTGCAGTAGCCCTGCCAACCCCTGATGTAGCACCTGTGATCAAACACACTTTTCCCTTCATCTTTACAGCCACGAATAATCGCCTCCAAACATGAATAATACCAAAATCCGCTGTCCAGTTCCCGGTTTACTTCTTGGTACCCAGATTCGCGTGATAGAATGATCCCAGAAAAATCCCCTTTTACTGGTGGAAGTGATCAAGTATGCCCCACCCTGAAGCACAACGCTGGGACGCAAGGTACCGACGCGAAAGCGATTTCTGGCTGGAACTAGAGCCGCGCCAGCTGCTGACATCCTATGCCCACTTTCTATCCGCTGAGGGCCGGGCACTGGATGCAGCTTGCGGTGTGGGGATCAACGCCTGTTTCCTGGCTCAACATGGTCTGAGGACCTTCGCCCTGGATATCTCTGAATATGCTTTACGCCTGGCAAAACAGCGCGCCAGAAACCTCAACTTAGCTCTTGAGGCGTTAGTAACCGACTTATCTAATCCCTGGTTGCCAGCTAACTATTTTGATGTGATCATCAACTTCCATTTCCTGGAACGGGCAACGATCCCTGTTTACCGGCAGGCACTCAAACCTGGTGGCTTAATCTTTTTCGATACATTCAGAAAACGCCACGATCGAAATGACAACCCGGTTTATTATCTAGATCCTGGGGAGCTCAAAGGATGGTTCCATGATTTTGAAATCATCCACTATACTGAAAATGAAGTGCTTCCAAGTGAAAATCATTCTGAACGAGGTCTTGCCCAGCTCATCGCTCGAAAACCATAATTGATTTCAATTCGAATTTCCCCCTAAACCAACCTAATATACTGGTTTATTATGGAGTCAGCCCTGGTCAGACAATC
>DAOVCZ010000049.1 GCA_030669775.1 Chloroflexota bacterium
ATCAGCCCTCAGTATCGCCGGGTTGACCGCTGTTTGGGTTCAGATTGGTCCCAAAAGGTGAAGCCTCAAAATCCCCTGGTTTTGGAGAAAATCGACCGCTCGCATAAATTGATAGAACGAGCAAACCAAATCCGATAGCATACATTAATATTGGATTTTGAGTGTATAGAAATCCCGCCAAGATGGGCGCCAGAATGACCGCTGTAGCACTGACAGTTTCTGATAAACCATAAGCCAAGCCCATTTTCGCAGAAGGCACTAATTCACGTACCTGTGCCATACCAAGGTTGCGCGCAGTCCTGTATCCACCTAACATGAAAAATCCTAATAGATACCAAGCTAAGCCGCTTCCCCACCATAAGATCAGCGTGAAAACGGCAACAGCTGCCTGACCCAAAAGAAAGCCTGTGAGAGCAGGCATTGATCCTAGTATTAGGTTTAACACCACAACCCCGATACTGGATACAGAGAAAAGCAGACCAATCTGACTCAGATCAAATCCGCCCTGATTGGACAGATAGTTGGGGGTCAATGGTTGGGGGAGATACATGGCGAAAATTGACAGGAAAATGACCCCCATATACATCAGATAGCGTGGTGAATAGAACCAGCGCTTTCCTCCATCGCTGGCTGGAAGGCGCTCAACAGGTTGTGGACGAATGAATGAGATCACGATCAGAGAAATGAAAAAGATCACCCCCGCGACGATATATGTCTGCCGGAGTCCATATTGATCCCCGATTCGTCCACCCAATATGGGGCCGAGCACCGCGCCCAGATTAAACCCAGCAGACATCAGCGTGATCACCCGACCCACAGATAAATTTCCACGGGCTGCTGTCAGATAACTCTGCAGCGGGGACATCACAAATAATGTCATCCCATAGAGGAACAAACCAACGATAAAGACTGGCAACGAATTCGCTGATGCCATTGTCCAGGTCGCAACCGTACCGGTAAACCAGCCGGCAACCATCAGCGGTTTTCTTCCAATCCGGTCTGCGAGATACCCGGCGGGTATATGCGAGATCGCCATCGCCAACCCAAAACCCCCCAGGATAGTCCCAATCAAGATCGGATCAGCACCTAATTCTTCCAGGTAAAGCGGTTGGAAGAAAATGAACATCCCTTCCCCTAAACCCCAGGCGAACATTGCTATGCCAACCAGGATCAGATCACGTTTCATTTTTTGGTCAAAAAACCCAGGTAGATCGCTGATCGGCTAATTCCCGATAGCAACAGAAATCCTTATCATGAATTGGGAACATATCAGTCATGGTCAGGTTGTGAATTGACATTAATGGACAGGTTTAATTGGTTGAGGTACGAGTCAATCGCCAAGGGTTCTCAATGCGCGCGGCATATCGCTAAAGCTCAAAATTCCATCATTTGTGACCACTACATCATCTTCAATTCGCACACCCCCCTTGTTCGGTAAATATATCCCCGGTTCAATAGTGAAAGTCATGCCGGGTGCCAGGGGCAACAAATTTCCCTCGCGGATGTAAGGATGCTCATGACCTTCCATACCCAAGCCATGACCCGTTCGATGGATAAAAAACTCCCCGAAGCCCGCGTCTTCGATCACCTGACGGGCTGCCCGATCCACATCTTGAGCAGGAATTCCTGGTCCCGCCTTTTCCCGGGCAGCTTCATTCGCTTGGAGAACAATCTGAGCAATAAGATTCATCTCATCCTGCGGCTCACCGATGGCAAAGGTGCGAGTTAAATCTGAGAAATAACCACCAATATTTGCTCCCCAATCTATAATCAACTGGTCGCCTCTTTCCAGGCGCCGATCACTGGGGAAGGCATGCGGATTTGCGCTATTCGGCCCTGATGCAACGATCGGAGCAAAGGGCACTTGTGACTCTGAGCCCCCCCGCAGCAATCCAACCATCAGCTCAGCTGCCAGCTCTCGCTCAGTTATCCCTGGTTTGATCACAGGCAGGGTGGCCTCCAATGCATCTTGTGCGGTATTGACGGCTTTTTGCATGGCTGCCTGTTCAGCTTCATCTTTCTGCATGCGTATCTCAGCCAGACAGGCTTCTCCGGATACAAATTTCATCCCCGCATCAACATTCTCTAAGAATGTTAATTCCAACACCCGCAGACGGCGGGGCTCCACTCCAACTCGCAGGTCGGAAAATTCCGCCGCCAGGACACCATCTCGGAAAGAAGCCTGCCAGGTGTCTGGGTCCTCTCCATAGGTAAAAGATTCAACCTGATATGGTAAATTTGAGAGTTTTCCGGCTTCTAATTCAGGCAAAATGATCACTGGAGGAAGATGTGGGGTAAACAATCCAACAACCGGTCTCTCGCTGAGGTGAAAATGGAGTCCGCTTAAATAAGTTAAACTGGGTCCAGCGTTAAGAGCCATGGCTTCGATGTTTGCGGCTTTCATAGCCATTGCCAGGTGATCTTGCCTATTACCATAGTTCACTTCAGTTTGAGACATCGAGACTGATCCTCCTCAATTCACGAATTACAAAATTATAGCCTGATCCAATTGGTTCAGGAGGAAAATATAATATTTGGGCCTTCATAATTCCAACATCCTGGTTGGTAGGTAAGCCTAATACCGGCAGTGTATAATTAAAATTAGATGATTGAATTGCCGCTTTTCCCCCTTCATACTGTTCTGTTTCCAGGAATGCCTTTACCACTGCATATCTTTGAATCTCGCTACAAGCAAATGGTCGAGTTATGTCTCGAAGAGGATAACCCGTTCGGTGTTGTCCTGATCCACCGTGGTAGTGAAGCACTGGGTCCACTGGCAGAACCACATTCCATCGGATGTACCGCCCGGATCATCGAAGTCCAACCCCTTAAAGAAGGACGTATGAACATCACAACTTTGGGTGAGCGCCGTCTTCGCATCCATTCATTAAACTACAACTTACCTTACCTGGTGGGTAAAGTTGAATTCTACCCATTTCCAGCAGAAGATCCAGAAAATCTGATTCCGGCAGCTGGACGTCTGGTTCCCAAAGTCCAGCAGTATATCCACTTGCTCAATGAAATTGAAGAAGTTGATTTAGACCCGGATAATCTACCGGAGGATCCGGTAATGCTCGCCCAACTGGCGGCTGTCCTGCTGCAGATGCCTCCGGGCGAGAAACAAGAATTATTGAAATCCGCTTCGGCATTGGATCTGTTAGCTTCTACCTACCAGGTTTACAACCGGGAAATCGCCTTTCTGCGTGCCATAATCGAGCATGGAAAGGACGAACAACAAAGTCATATCGCGCAGAATTAATTTTCGCTAAAATCTAGTGATAAACTAGAATCTGTAAAGAAGAACATTCCCAGTACATCTATTGATTAATCACAAGTTATAAATGATTCAATTAAAGATCTATTTCTCTTCATGCTTGAGTGATTCATCAGATTTCCCAAAATTCACCATTGATTGGGAAAGTAGTTCCTTTTACCGATTAATAATTCAGCAGAGTATGCTTAGCTAGGAGGAGGAAACCAACGTGTTCTCCAGACTTCAACAGATATTCAAAAACCGCTGTTTGCAGCTCCTTGTTATTACTCCTGTAATACTTCTCCAGGCCTGCGCTGGGGAAACAGCCACACCAACCGAACCAGCTGCGGGTCAGGAACGCCAGGGTATATTCCGGGTTGCTTTGCAGCCCATTGTCCAAACCGATCCAGCTTTCATCTCTTCTGACCCCGAGATAATTATTGCCAGCAGCATCTACGATTACCTTGTCGACGTCACTCCGCAGAATACCATCGCACCACGCCTGGCGCGCGAATGGACAGTCAGCGAAGATGGAAAGACCTATATTTTCACCTTAGTCGAGAATGCCACCTTCCACGATGGCACCTTGTTTACCGCTGAGGATGTCGTATGGACATTCAACCGCTTGCGAGATCCTGGTGTTGACTCACCCACCAAGGATATCTACAGCAATATTGACAAGATTGAAACCAGTGATCAATTTGAAGTGACTTTTACACTCAAAGAACCAAATCCATTCTTCTTATATGATTTAAGCGATAACCACGCATTAATTCTAAAAGCCAATTCACAAGACCCTGGCAGCGATTTTATCGGTACAGGTCCGTTTAAGAAGGTATCTTACAGCCCTGAAGATCGTCTGGTTGTGGAAGCGAATGAGGATTATTTCCTGAGCGATCAACCCAAACTCGAGAAGGTTGAATTCATCTTTTTCAATGACCAGATTGCCCAGGTTGAAGCTTTGCGGTCCGGGCAGGTTGACCTGGTCATGCTGCTCTCCGCAGACCTGTTCAACTCTCTTAGCGATGAACAAGGAGTGATCCCTCTACGAGCTGCGACCAACAGTTTTGATGTTGTGCGTTTGCGATCGGATCGCGCTCCTGGAGATGACTCCCGATTAATGGAGGCGTTAAGGTTGGCAACTGACCGCCAAGCTATTTTCGACCTGGTTTTACAGGGTTATGGCGAGATCGGACAGGACACTCCCATTGGGCCGATGTACAGCCAATACTACACTGAGGATTTGCAGCTGCCAGCGAGAGACATTGATGCTGCCCGCCAGTTGCTGGCAGATGCGGGTTACCCAGATGGGATAGACTTTGAACTCCACACACCGGATACCGGAAATCGACCAAATCTGGCCGTCGTCTTGAAAGACCAATGGGCCGATGCTGGTATCAATGTCGATGTGATCGTTGAACCGGAGAGTGTTTATTATGGCGACGAGGGTTGGTTAGCAGTTGATCTGGGTATCACCGGCTGGGGCTCGCGTCCCTACCCACAGTTCTACCTCGACACCATGCTGGTTTGCGAGGCAAAATGGAACGAATCCCATTTCTGTGACAGTGAGCTAGACCGTTTGGCGAAAATTACCGGAACGACGATGAACGAAGAAGAGCGGGTCGAGGCATACCGCCAGATCCAGGAATTGCTGGTCGAGCGTGGTCCAATCCTGATCCCATATTTCTTTTCCCAGTTGGGCGCAATCAGTGATAAATTCACTGACTTCCAAATGAAGCCCTTCCCTGGACGATCCGATCTTTCCACGGTTCGTTTGACAGACCAATAATTGTGACCACTGGACTAAAACCTGCCCAGAATGCGTACGGCGTCGCCCCCTCCTGGTGACGACGTTTGTCTCTAGTCTTAGGGAGACTATATTCCAAACCATCATCAGCTCTCGGCACTACGATCACCATTATCTTCCTTCTTGTTGCTATCTGCGGACCATTGATCGCACCATATGAGGAAAATGAAATACTCGCCAGCCAAGCACGTCAACCACCTTCCGCAGAACACTGGTTCGGCACAGATAACCTCGGTCGGGATGTCTTCAGCCGCGTGATTCTTGGCTCCAGAGAAATACTTGTTCTGGCTGGGTTGGGAACACTGCTGGCGGTGATCTGCGGTACATTATTCGGTTTATTAACCGGATATCGAGGTGGGTGGTTCGATGAAGTCGCTATGCGAACTTTTGACAGCCTGCTGGCGCTGCCCGCTTTGTTATTAGCCCTGCTCCTACTTGGGACAGTTGGTCAATCGAAGTACAGTGTGCTGATCGTGCTCGTCATTGTTTATACACCTATCGTGGCACGCGTAGTACGCAGTGTTGTGCTCGCCGTGAAACCACAGGGCTTTGTCGAGGCAGCTCGTTTGGGTGGTGAAACCCAGACTCGGATTCTATTGCGTGAGATCATGCCTTCAGTGTTACCCACATTATCTGTTGAGTCTGCCCTGCGTTTTTCCTATGCCATCTTTCTGGTGGCTTCCTTAGGATTCCTCGGCGTGGGAGTCCAACCCCCCAGTCCGAATTGGGGCTTGATGGTCAAAGAAGCGCGCACCTTTGCCAGCCTACTACCTTGGGCTCTATTCTTCCCTGCAGCTGCCATCTCTATCGTTGTAATCGGTGTTAACTTGATGGCTGATGGGGTAAAGCGAGTCATCGGACCAGAACAGGCTGATTAGGAGCCAACACTAAAAATCACGATGGTAACAAAATCCGCTGATCGCTGCGTCCTGGATATTAAAGGATTGACTGTCGCCTACCAGCAAGAGGGTGAATGGCTGGAGGCAGTGCGCGAAGTCTCTCTGAGTATTCATAGCGGAGAGACTTATGGCCTCGTAGGTGAGAGCGGCTCTGGGAAAACCACACTTATCTTGGCTGTGATGAACTACCTGGGAGATAGAGGTTCAATTCGCAGTGGGGAGATCCAATTAGGCGATATTGATTTGTTATCACTAAATGACACCCAGCTGCGCCAGGTGTGGGGAAGTAAGATCGCCTTGGTACCTCAAAACCCCCAATCTGCCCTAAATCCTTCTCTCCAGGTTGGAGACCAGTTGATTGAGATCCTGCGTTACCAGCTCAACCTATCAAAAAAAGAGGCAGAAAATCAGGCAATAGAGTGGTTGGAGAGGGTTCACCTGGCCGATCCAATCCGAGTTGCAGAAAGCTACCCACACCAAATCAGCGGTGGGATGCAGCAGAGGGCGATGATCGCCATGGCATTGTGCACGGCACCCGACCTGCTGATCCTGGATGAACCCACCACCAACCTGGATGTCACCACCCAGGCGGTGATCCTGGATTTGATCCGTGAACTCATCCAGGACCAGGATACGGGAGTACTTTACGTCACCCACAATTTAGGTGTGATCGCCCAAATTTGTGATCGGGTGGCAGTGATGTATGACAGCGATTTGGTCGAAGATGCCGCCACCCACGATTTGTTCTCCCAACCACTGCATCCTTACACACAAGGCTTGATTGACAGCATCCCCCACCTGGGGGATACCAAGGACAGCATCCAGCTGCGTGCAATTTCGGGCCAGATCCCACCGATTGGTGAAGCTCCTTCTGGGTGTGTCTTCCGCACACGCTGCCCGATCGCGATCGAGATTTGCAACTCCAGACCACCTCTATACCTGGCTGGTGATGCCCGATATTCACGCTGCCATCTCTGGGAGGAAATTGACCGCCATGAGATCAGCACTCACCAACCCACGCTGGTTGGGACACCGGTTCCAATACCAACACAAGAGGAGCAACCGCTTACATTAGAGGTAAACGATCTATCTATCCACTTCTCAATTCGCAGGTCAGTTGCCGAAGTCATTCGCAGACAGCCTGCCAGAGCAGTGCGGGCGGTAAATCAAGTCGACCTTGATATCTCCCCGGGCAGTACAGTGGGATTGGTCGGTGAGAGCGGAAGTGGTAAGACTACCATTGCGCGGGGAATCATGGGTTTAGAGGCGAAATCTAATGGGTCAATTGAATTGCTCCAAATCCCGCTGCCCGATAAACTCTCTCAACGCGATTTGGAAACTCTGCGTCTTTTACAAATCGTCTTCCAAAATCCCCAAGAAGCGCTCAATCCCTACCTTCCCATCGGCGAAACCCTACGCAGACCTTTGATCCGTTTATTAGGTCTTTCCAAAACCGAAGCAGATGCCAGGGTGGGAGAGTTGTTAGCAGCTGTCCGCCTGCCTCCCTCTTATGCTGGGCGATTGCCGGGTCAATTGAGTGGTGGTGAAATACAACGCGTGGCACTCGCCAGAGCAATCGCCTCCAATCCCGAACTGTTAGTGCTGGATGAGCCGATCTCTTCTCTTGATGTATCAGTACAAGCGGCCATCCTTAACTTAGTTGGCGAATTACAAAGCGACCACCAGAATAGCTTGCTGTTTATCTCCCATGATCTGGCAATAGTTGGCTATTTAGCGGATCAGATCGCAGTGATTTACCTCGGGTCATTGATGGAGGTCACCGGACCTGGTGACCTGTTCCATCCCCCTCACCATCCTTACACAGAAGCATTGCTTTCCTCTATCCCACAGGTTGATCCGGCCAGCAGAGAGCCACCGATCTACCTGGAAGGTGATATCCCCACCCCTGCTGAACTGCCCAGCGGCTGCCCATTCCATACTCGCTGCCCACGATTCTTAGGTGAGATCTGCACCACAACAACCCCTCCCTGGCAGGTCGATCAGAGTACTGGTAAACGCATTTTCTGCCATATTCCGCCCAATGATTTAGCCGCCGTTCAAAAACGGATCATCACTCGAGGCTCCTCAGACGCATAACCAACATGACACGCTTTATCTTACGACGCTTGGGCTTCCTTACCCTCACAGTTTTGCTCACCTCCCTTTTAGTATTCCTGGTCACACAGTGGCTGCCTGGGGATGTGTGCCGCATCATCTTGGGACGAGAAGCGGGTCAGGGAGCGATTGAAACTTGCCGCCTGGAGTTGGGCCTGGACCAGCCTCTACCGATCCAATACCTGAACTGGTTAGGAGATTTCTTGACTGGCGATTGGGGCATATCTTTCAGCACAAATTTACCCATCTATCCAATCGTCATGGATCGCATGGGGAATTCGCTCATGCTTGCCCTGGTTGCGCTCTTGATCTCTGTTCCCCTGGGTGTTGCACTGGGGATCATAGCTGGCCTGAACGAGAATAAACCCATCGATAGCACGATCAACGTGGGCTCATTATCTGTGGTGGGTTTACCTGAATTCGTCACCGGACTGGTGCTGATCCAGGTATTTTCATTCGGGCTGCGAGACTTGGGATTGCCCTATTTCCCTGCCAATTCTTCTATCCCCCCAGATGCCAATTTCCTTGAAGCGCTACCAATGTTGATCTTGCCAGCTTTGACAGCAATGCTGGTTCTGCTGGCATATATCGCCCGGCTCACCCGCAGCGGAGTCATAGAAGAACTGAAACAACCTTATGTTCGCACCGCGGATCTAAAAGGTTTACCGCGCCGCACAGTGATCGTCAAGCATGTCCTGCGCAATGCCCTGCTGCCAACCATCACAATCATCGCTATCAGCACCGGCTGGTTGATCAGCGGATTGGTCGTGATTGAAAACGTCTTCAACTATCCGGGATTGGGTCGATTGATGATTTTCGCCATCGATCGCCGGGATCTTCCCCTGCTGCAGGCAGTCACCATGGTCACCGTGCTGGGATTTGCCCTGGCAAACCTGGGAGCGGATTTGCTTTATGGCTTATTGAATCCGAGGATTCGTTTAGAATAACCGATTAAGAAATCAAATGCTACCTTTATCCTATCTACAACTCGCTGATTACCGCCGCCAGGTGTTCGAAATGTATGCCCGGGTCCGAAGGTCACACGGAAATCCTGAAGCTGGGTGGCAGCGATTTCGCGCTGATCAAGATAACTTATTCAAAACCCATCCACAAACTGCGCTTACCCCAGAACAGGTTGAGGTTTTTTCCCCCCTGCGTTACTACCCTTATGACCCGGCTTATCGGTTCACTCTGCCAATCGAGCCCTTGAGAATCAAGGATGCTATTCAAATTAATTTGCAGGAGGATGGCCCAACTCGTCTGCTGCCATTCGGGCGGATTTCATGCAGAATAACCGGCCAGGATGTCTCCCTGACTTTATTCTGGATCATTGGTTACGGAGGAGGTATATTTCTTCCTTTTCAGGATTTGACCAGCCTCAATGAGGCATACGCTGGTGGACGCTACCTGCTGGATACGATCAAGGGTGCTGATTTAGGCTGGGAGGCAGATCGGCTGGTGATCGATTTCAACTTTGCCTACAACCCTTCTTGTGCTTACAGTGCCCGCTGGCATTGTCCCTTACCTCCGCCAGAGAACCAGTTACCCGTACCTATCCGTGCTGGAGAATTACGTTACCCTTGAATTTGAGAATGTCTTTGGTTGACGCGCATATTCAAAATGGGTATAATCTTCACATAATCTATATAATGACAACTCTCTCTGGGAGGAGTAGGTGCTGAAGGCGCTGACAGAGAAGGTGTGGCCGTAGGCTGAGAGCCCCCGCAGACGCCTCGCCCCGAATGTCGCCCGGAGATTCTGTCGAAGAAATCAGTTTTTTCAAGATTCACGGCTGATTGAGCTGAGAGTAGAACGGCACGGGCAGCCCGTTACAGCGAAGCCCCGTCCTTGGTCAGACGGACCTAGGGCCCGATGTTGGTCGGGGTGATGAGTGCACCGGTCAGGAATGTCCGGTGAATAGAGGTGGTACCGCGGAAGTGTGCCCTTTCGTCCTCGTAGTGGATGAAAGGGGTTTTTTGTTTAATGTCGATAACAAATTATCGGTACTTCTTTATCACCCAGTATGGAGGTCAGCGTGTCTTTACCCAAACATTACAATCCAAGTGAGGCAGAACCCAGACTGCAAGCGCTTTGGGAAAAAGAGGGTGTTTACTATTACGATCCCAACGATAGGCGATCGGTCTATTCAATTGACACGCCACCTCCCACGGTCTCTGGGAATCTCCATTTGGGTCACACTTATTCATACACCCACACAGATGTCTTCGCCCGTTTCCACCG
>DAOVCZ010000034.1 GCA_030669775.1 Chloroflexota bacterium
TCTCGCCGAAGGGCGCATCCAGGGCATGGCAGTGTTTACTAAAAATTTATCTCGATAATCACCCGGTAATTGGCAGATTATTCGACCGGGGGAGTTTCTCCCTCATCCGTTGGAGACGATTCCTCAGATTGTTCTACACTCTCGGTCTGGCTCATCTCTTCTCACTGTTGCAGCTGCTCTTTTGTACCCTGCAGCTCCTCTTGAGTGCTGGTTAGCTGACCCTCAACCTCGGCGATGCGTTTGCGCTGGCTGGAAATGGTCATTTTCTGTTTAATCTGGCCAGGAGCGGTGGCCAGGTAGCTGATCAGGGCTCCAGCGACCAGGGCGATGAAGAGGACCAAGGCCAGCGATCCTTCTGTTTCCCAGATCAGGAAGCGGATGGGGGTGACCGTGGCATTCTGGATGGCGAAGAGGATGGCGAGAAATGCGATCACAAAGGAGAAAATCAATAGTATTTGCATGGGGGACCACCTTTCATGGATCTTTTTGGCTGGGCATATTTGAAGAATTTAGATATTTTGCTAAATGATATTGATAACCTGCAGATAGTGAGTAGCATTGATTACTGCGGCTGTGAAATGAGCATCATAGCCAGCGCAAATAAACTGGCCAAACAAATGAAAGGGATGGCGATGATAAATCCGGCGACGACATAATGCCCCCAGACAGCGAAGGCACGATTGAGGAATTTAGGGCTGATGATATTTGAATCTGGTATACGCTCCTTTAGCTCAGCTATATCAATCTCCTGGGCTTGGAGTTTTTCCTGGAGCTGTACGATCTGGGAATTAAGTTGTTCCAGCTGGATTTGCATCGCATCAAGGGAAATCGACGAATCTGACATCCTGCCCCTCCTTCTATCTTGTGAATAATGGAAATTTAGTTTTATAAATTATCACATTGCACCATCAGGATGTCAATGAAGGCCTGTGCGGTGTCCAGGAGATACTATACACTTTATGGGGTTTGGGTACGAAATCTTTGTGGAGAAACTGATGATAATAATCCCCAGGACTCTCTTCGCTGAATGAATTTTTAAAAGATCTGTTGGAAAACAGCTTCCCGTCGGATCCTGGTCTTGGTAATATAATTCACCTGTGAGCTTATTCGTTATCTCCATCGTCCTCGTCTCCACTTTCATGCACGCCGGATGGAATTTGCTGGCCCGCTACTCCCGGTCTGAGGGTGAATTCTATAAGAAGATGTTGATCATCACATTGCTGGTGGGATTTCTGCCGGCTGTGCTCTCGGAGTTACGAACAGGATCAATGACTCCGCTGGCCTGGGCTTGCGTGATCGGTTCTGGAACCAGCGCGGCTTTCTATCTCTTTGGTCTGGCGAAAGCGTTCAGTACGTCAGATTTTACGATCGTCTACCCGGTTGCGCGCGCGCTACCGGTGATATTCATCGCAATCATTGATGTCACCCGGGGGAGATACCTGACCCCAGCTGGGTGGATGGGTATTATCCTGGTGGTGATGGGCAGTGCCCTGGTGCCGCAGCGAAATTTCGGGGATTTCCAATTGAGGAATTATCTTAATCGGGCAAGTTTTTGGATGGTATTGGCTGCGTTGGGAACAGTGGGTTACACATTCTTGGATAAAATAGCAGCCGAGGTGGTCCAATCGGGTCCGGATACAGCAGCCCGCTATGGATTTTTTTATTTTGCGATTTCTTTCTTCCCCTATATGCTGCTCATGCGCACGATCGATATCCCCGCAGAGAATAAGAGACAAACAGGGTGGTGGCTGCCGGTAATCGGGGCGATTTTGGGATTTAGCGCTTACTGGTTGATCTTATGGGCATACCAGCTGAGCCCGTATGCCAGCTATATTGTGGCTTTTCGCCAATTCAGTATTGTTATTGGTGCCGCATTAGCGTTCCTGATTTACAAAGAAAAGGGCTTCGCGGTGAGGATAAGTGGAGCACTGCTGATCACAGCTGGTTTGATATTGATCGCGGTTTTTGGGGATTAACGGATTAAAGAATTGCAACCAGCAGCAGATAGAAAACTGCACCCAAGATGAAAGTTGCAGGAATCGTGAGGAGCCAGGCCATTGCGATTTGACCAGCCAGACCCCAGCGCACCATATTAACACGCTCCGCAGATCCAGCACCAACAATGGTTGAGCTGATCACCTGGGTCGTACTCACCGGTCCACCTACCAGGGCTGCTCCCAGGATGACGATCGTACCGGCAACTTGTGAAGAGAAGGCATGTACCGCGCGAATGCGGTAAAAACCTGCGCCCATGGTTTTTATCAAGCGCCACCCGCCCAGCGCGGTTCCGAGAGCAATAGCACTCGCGCTGGCTGCGATCACCCAGGTGGGTACTACGAATTCATCCAGCACCCCGAAAGCCACCAGGCCAAAAGTCAGGATACCCATCGTTTTTTGAGCATCATTCGTGCCATGGCTTAATCCCAGGGTGACAGTCGTGATCCATTGACCCTTACGGAAGAATTCGTTGACGCGAGGGGAGAATCCACGGCCAATCCATAAAATGATGGCCAGGATGATAAATCCAAAAATGAAACCAAGGATGGGGGATATGAACAACGCCAGCAGAACCTTGGTGAGACCTTCGATCTGGATGGCAGACGTACCAAACCCGATCAATGCCGCACCGACGAAACCCCCGATCAGAGCATGGGAAGAGCTGGAAGGGATGCCGAACCACCAGGTAATTAAATTCCAGACAATCGCAGAAAGCAAAGCCGCCATGGCAGTTGGCACCGTAACGGCCTCCGCGCTGACAACTTCGGTGCCGATGGTTGTGGCAACTGCGACACCGAAGAGAAATGGCCCGATGAAGTTTGTCAGCGCGGATATTGAAAGAGCCGCGCGCGGCGACATGGCGTTGGAGGCGATGGTGGTTGCCACAACGTTGGCACTGTCATGAAAGCCGTTGAGGAAATCAAACAACAGCGCGATAGCGATGAAGATGATCAGGAGGGGTTCTAACATTTAGACGATTGAGGTGTGTTTCATAGACTCGGGAATTGCCACACCTAGCAAGTCACACACGGTTGGGGCAATCTGCAGTTGAGAAATGACTTCGTTGGTGTCCCCTGCGCCGGTAATCCCAGGCCGGATCAGGAAGAGGGGAACTTCACGCACATCAGGCGTTGTCCCTCCGTGAAGCCGGTCGGCGTTGATGCCATGGTCGCCAGTGACCAGGATGTTGTAGCCATTCTGGATCCATTCGGCGATCAATGCAGACATGTACATGTCCTGGTAGATGGCTTGATTGCGGTATTCAGGAGAATCGGCGCCATGCTTCTCACCTAAATAATCCATCCCCATCGGATGGACGAGCAGGTAATCGGGATCGAAGCGTCTTACCAGCATGCCAGCGGTAACAAATAGCTCGATATCCGGGTAGTCATCTTCTGTGTAGAATCTTCCGTGCTGGATGAGCAGCGATTCATCATCTACTTCCCGATCATCGAGGCGATCGTACGGGATACTGTTGTAGAGCTCAGAAAACCAGTAATAAGCCGCGGCCGCGGTGGTTTTTCCAGCGTCAACAGCTGCCTGGAAGATATTGGGCTTGTCTGAACGGCGAACGATGTAATTGGCTAAGATGCCGTGTTGAGAGACGGGTAGCCCGGTATGAACTGTCTCGTACATGGGGCGGGACATGCTGGGCAATTCCCCGATCACTTTATAAAGGCTGGCCTGTTGGGTTTCTACCAGGTGCCCCAGGAAACCCATGCCAGCTACTGCTGTGTCATAGCGCAGGGCATCAGAGAGCACCAGGATAACTTTGTTTGATTTTTTCATATTGATTAGCTCATGTATTGTTTACAAAGGGTATTAAGTATACTTTGAATTGGTTTTTTGGCAGAAAATTCATCCTCGGCGGGGGGATTTCCATATTGAGTGTTGCAAAACTTTACCCCGGCCTCTTCAGACAGATTCATTGTTGTAAACATCGTAATCCACAATTCCCACATCGATGCCGTAACGTTCAGTAATCTCCAAGCTGCCTGAGGTGATGATTTCGGGGCTGGTATAGAATTTGTTCGCCGGCACGCCTAGCTCCTGCATGGCGAAATTTGATAATTGGGCGCGGGTGTTGATCTTATGGCGGTCGATGAAAAATTTCATTGGATTTGATATAACCTTCGGTGAACAGGAACTAACAATTCATAGAGCCCACGATACTCTTGGTATAGCGCATCATAACGCTTCCAACGGGTAGGATTCGGCTGGATTTCGCGATTGATGCCAATGAGTCGATCTACTTCATCCATATTAGGATAAATGCCTAAGCCAACTGCAACCGTTAATGCAGTGCCTGCCGCGCCGGCCTCCAAGTGGTTATTCACTACGTGCAATGGTTTACCAGTTACATCGCTGATGATTTGAATCCAAACAGTACTGCTGCATCCGCCTCCAATTCCGTTAAAACCATCAATTTTAAAACCAACGTTTTCCATCGCTTCGCAAATCCAACGCAAGTGGTAGGCTACACCCTCCATCAAAGCTCGAGCCATGTGTCCTTTATTATGGCTCATGTTCAAGCCGATATAGCCACCCCGCGCGTAATGATCCAAAACAGGCGCCCTTTCCCCCGAAAGCCAGGGTAAAAAGATCAGCTTGTCGGAGCCTGGAGAAACAGCCTCAGCCGCAGAACTGATCAGGTCATAACTTGATATACCCTGCTCTGCCGCTATCAATTTTTCATCCTGACAAAGTGCATCGCGAAACCACATCAGAGCGCCACCACCTGTTTCCATCTCACCAGCAACGATGTATTTCTTCGGGTCGATATGATTTAACCCCCAAAATGGCTTGACTGGATCGTTGCGAAAAGTAGATGTTGAGATGCCTATCCATGTGGCGGTACCGATGCATAAGTGGACTTTTCCCTCTTGGTTTGCCCCAGCTCCAGATTGTGCCACAGCTACATCCCCTGCACAGATGACAACAGGTGTACCTGGTTTCAGGCCAGTTTCTCTGGCAGCCTCTGGTGTAATCTTACCGATCACATCTGTAGCCGGATAAGCGGGAGGCAGCATCCCAAGGGGAATGCCAAGCTCCTTACAAACTTCTTCTGACCACTTCTTGGTATACGGGTTGAAAAGAAAATAAGCTGAAGCACCTACCCAGTCAATGGCGATTTTTCCAGTCAATTTGAACAAAATATATTCTTTGCAATCTAGGAGGTAAGCTGTGCGATCCCAGACTTCTGGGCGTTCTTCCTTAAGCCAGAGGATCTTGGGAATACTGTCTTTTGCTGTAGGGATATTGCCAGTATGCTTGAACAGGAATGCAGGCATCTCACCTGAAGTGACACGTTCAGCCTGACGAATACTGCGCAGATCCAACCAGGACAACATCGGAGTCAACGGACGGCCTTTTTCATCTATAGGCAGAGTATTAAACATCTGAGCCGAGACTCCTACTCCCAGGATTCCAGCAGGGTCAATACCTGATTTCTGGATCACCCTACGAGATGTAGCTGCGACAACTTGCCATAATTCATCTGGATCTTGTTCAACCCACTCTGGTCGTGGGTAAGAAATACCATAGGATTGGTATACCGAATAAAGCACTTGCCCTTGCAGGTCACAAAGCACTGCTTTATTGCCCCCGGTGCCGACATCGTGAGCCAGGATGTATTTTTTTGTCGTCACAGCAATTCTCCTGTCTTGCTAAAAATCAACTCCCATGATTTCCCTGCAATACTCCCTGAACGTTTCAATAAAAAAACGATTCTGTTCAGGTGTTCCAACCGTGACGCGGATAAAGCCGCCCGCCATATTATGTCCACTCATGGGACGGATATAGATACCTTTGGCGGACATTTTGTCACGAATTTCCAAAGAATCTTTGTCGAGCACGCTGGCATCAATCAACACGAAATTACCCTCAGATGGAAGGGCTCGTAGACCATGGATTTTATTGATTTCGTTGAGGATATAGTCACGCCCAACAATTACATTTTTCCGCTTTTGCTCCTGGTCTTCGATGTCTTCCAAACCGGCCAATGCAGCTGCAATCGCAATCGAGCTAACATTCCAGGGAAAACGGACACTGTTGAAATAACTGGCAAGCTTTGGGTCACAAAGGATATAGCCAACTCGGAATCCGGCCAAACCAAAGGCTTTTGAAAATGTGCGGTTGACCATCATATGTGGATATTTCTCAATGAGAAGAGCACGTGAAACAACTTCATTTTCCAGTTCATAATATGCTTCGTCAAAAAAGGTAGGAATGCCTAATTCAAGGATACGGAGCAGATCCTTCTCTTCGATCTGGTTGCCGGTAGGGTTGTTAGGTGAACAGATAAAAATGAGTTTTGTTTTCAGAGTGATCGCTTTGAAGATGGCTTCCATATCCCAATAGAACTCGGGAGTCATTGGAACTTGCACTGCGATACCACCCGCTATTTTTACACGCGCCTCATACATCGGAAAAGTAGGTATTGGAATAACAGCTTCATCACCAGGGACAACAAATGTATGTGCTACAAAATTGATCACATCGGTCGAGCCATTGCCCAATACAACGTGATCAGCTGTTAAACTTGCTTTCTCTCCCAGTTTTTGCCGTAAGTGTGGACCGGAACCAGGATACAGGTTTCCCAAACGAGCCGCTTCCATGATTGCATCCAAGATGTGCTCGGATGGTCTCAGTGGATTCTCGTTGGACATCATACGGATAATTTGTGGATTCTCCCAGGCAATGTCCATATGTCTATCGCTATATGGCTCTGCGGTTTTCACCCACGGGACAATGAAGTTTTCAAGCGATTTCATAGTTTCAGGACTCCTTATTTGTTATTTTGAATGAAGGTACGATTATCGTTCTAATTCTTCGACACCCTTATACCATTTGACCTTCTCACCAATTTCTGTACGTGCCTTCTAACGCAAGGATTTAGGTTCAGACTCGATGTGTGCATCCAATTCTTAAAAAGAGAATTAGGTGGTCAAGGGTCTTTAGACACGAAAACGGGTGATCTTAAGGTGGAATCCTCTTTGGTTGAGTTCTTTAACAATCGATGGCTCAGATCGAGTCTTGACGACCCGATCGTTGCCAGTTATAGAATGGCCTTACCTGTGCGGAGGATAGGGCGCTGCTGGAGAGCAACCCGAGCGCTGACACGGCAGGGCAGCGTGCGATAGGTGCGCTGCCCTGTTTGTTGCCCTGTCGGTCGTCGGGAAAGCGAAAAACTCATCCGTCCCCGGTAAGCGCAGCCTGGGTTTGCAGGTAAACCTCAGTCGGGGTTTGATAATCCAGCGATTGGTGAAGGCGTTCGGTATTGAAAAAGGTCAGGTAGTCGGCGATGCTGCGCCGGGCCTGGCGGGGAGAAGTGTAGTCCTTCAGATAGACCTCTTCGTACTTGAGGGACCGCCAGAGCCGTTCGTTGAAGATGTTGTCGAGCGCTTACCCGCGACCACTGCTGCGCAGCTGTTCCAACCCCAGGGCAGCCATACCCAAGAGGATTGTGCCCAAGATCAATACCACGCTGACCGCGTTGATTTGGGGTGTAATCTCGAATCGCAGCCGGGAGAAAAACAATATCGGCAGGGTGGGATCGCTGCCAATCAGGAAGAGGGTGGTGCCGAAGTTCTCGAAAGACAGCAGGAATGAAACCACGCCGGCACTGATTAAAGCTGGTCGCAAAAAGGGGATTGTTATGCTGGTTATGGCTTTGAAGCGGCTGGCTCCCAGGTCCATGGCCGCATCTTCTTGAACCATGGGGAACCTGCGCAGACGGGCACTGATGATCAGGGTAGCCATGGTGGCAATCCATGCGAACTGCCCCAGGACAACGATAAATAGACCAGGGCGTAAGAGGCTGACAATGGGCTTGACTGTCTCCCGTCCAAATATCGCGCGGAGAGGTCCAACGATGGAATTTCCAAATGCCAGAATCGATACACCCAGGATCACACCCGGAATCACCAGCGGGGCCAGCATGGCAAAATAGAGCAGGGTATCACCTTTGAAACGATTACGTTCAAATAGCAAAGCAGTGGTTGTACCCACAACAAGGCTTAAAGCGGTGACCGCAATAGCAACGTAAAAGCTGTTCTTGATCGAGCCGAGTAAATCCTGATCGTTGAACACTCCTACCCGCCCACCAGCCCGGCCAATGCCGATCTGTCCGGCTGCCTCAGTCTCATCCTCAACCTCAACCTTGCCGTAGTTAGGGTTGTAAAACCAATCTAATGTTAAGCCTTTCCAGGGGAAGGAGGGGATATCTCTGTTGTTAAATGCTAAAACACCCGTTACTATGAGTGGTGCATAAAGATAAATGATGAAAACCACCACATACAGCCCAAAAAGCAGCCACAGCGCCCGGCGTCCTATACGAGATCTCCTTATACCCGCCTGGGTAATTCCGCCATTATTACGTTGAGAAGATCTCGTGGATGTTGAATTGCTGGTGGAGTGATTATTGTTCACTGAACACCCCCCGCAATGATTGTCCAGTTAACCGCAAGCCAAGGTAAATCATGATTGAGGTAGATATGAGCAGAATCAAGCTGTAAGCAGAACCGAGGTTCCAGTTTGTGGAGATAATGAAACGATTATAGATCATCTCTGTGACCCAGAGGGTATTCTTCCCACCAATTAAATTGGGGATTAGATAATTACCTGCGCTGATCATAAATACCAAGATACACCCATAAGTTACAGAGGGCAGGCTGATAGGAAATACGACATAGCGGAAGGTGGCAAACGGTCCAGCGCCCAGATCTTCAGCCGCCTGGATTTGCTCATCAGCTAATCCTTCCAGGCTGCTGTAAATTGGCAGAATCATCAGCAGCACGGATGAATAAACAAAGACAACGAACAGCGAGGTGTTGTTGTAAAGAAATTCAACTGGTTGGTCAAATATTCCTAAGACATTGACGAGCAGATAGTTCAGGAAACCCGTCTCACGGAGGATGTTCATCCACGCATATACACGTACCAATTCGCTTACCCAATAAGGCAGGATAAGCAGTAGCAGGAGTGCGAATTTTCTGCTGCCTTTGAGTACTTTGGCAAGGTAGAAAGCGATCGGGTAGGCAACAATGAGTGACAGGAGGGTATTTACCAAGGAGAAGAGCACGGTTTTGAAGAATACCCGGGAAAACAATTGGTCCGGATCCTGGAAGGGAGCTAAATAATTGCCAAGGAAAATATTCAGGAAATTATCCAGGAAGAAGATGTCCTGTCCGCGCTTGAGAAAAGACAGTATTGCCAAGCGGATGTGTGGAAAAACGATTAACAGTGATAGCCATAGAAATAAAGGAATGGCAGGTAGAACAATCGCCCAGGGAACTTTGAACTTCCTTTTGCGGGGCGTGGTGATTGAATCTTGTGCTGTCATCCTATCACCTCCGAATTAATGAATACGTACGATTCTTGAAAAATCAGGCCAGCAAACCTTCAACGCCAGAAGATCTGGATCGGAATCGATAAGCGATATCCGGTTTATTCCGGGAAGCAGAGAGCATCCAGAGCGTTCCAACCGACCAGGACGGCTTCTCCTTCTACTGGTAAAGGTGTGTCCGAGGTGCGTGTTACCAGTACCGTAATCACAGTGTTATGTCCCAGATCGACAAATGCACGCGCAACCGCACCATCGAAGACAACATCCTGGATTTCTCCAGGAAATTGATTATCGTAGAGCGCGTCAGAACCTGCATCAGAGGACATAAGACGAATTCTTTCAGGTCGAATAAAGAGTCTGCAGTTTTCGCCTACCCGGATATCTGGGTGCGTGGGACTTTTAAAATCAAATGGGTCAGCGGATAGTACTGCATGGCCATTTTCTAAATGGGTGATGGGTCCTTCAAAAGCATTACTCTCACCTACGAAGGAGGCGACAAAATAATCTGCTGGGTTGCTGTAGAGTTCATCAGGTGCCCCAATTTGCAGTAGATGACCTTCATTCATGACTGCAACCTCGTCGCTCATTACCAGGGCTTCACTTTGGTCATGAGTTATGTAGATAAATGTTGTGCCAACCTCATGCTGCAAACGCTTGAGCTGAATTTTCATCTGATCACGCAGCTTCAGATCCAAAGCACCCAAAGGTTCATCTAGGAGCAATACCGTGGGATCGAGAATCAAACAGCGCGCAATTGCCACGCGCTGCTGTTGCCCACCCGACAGCTGGTCAGGTTTGCGGTCGCCGAGGCCAGGCAAATCAACTTTCTCCAGCATCTCTTCCACGCGGGCTTGGCGATCCGCTTTGGGTACGCCGGACATTTTTAAACCGAAACCTACATTAGCGGAGACGGTCATCAAAGGGAACAGGGCCAATTGCTGGAAGACCATATTCACCCTGCGGTGGTTGGGTGGGACCCCGTTGACCCGTTCCCCCCCGATGAACACATCCCCATTATCCGGTTCTTCAAAACCAGAAATCATCTTCAGGGTAGTGGTTTTTCCACAACCACTGGGACCTAAAATTGAGAAAAATGATCCGCGGGTTACTTGAATGGACACGTCATCGACTGCAACCAGCTCTCCAAATTTCTTTGTAATATTGACCAGTTCTACGTCAATATCAGTCATAACATGTGCTCCTCCTTCATCCAATTTTAAGGACCATGCGCGGTAAAACCAGTAGCGGTGATTCAATCACCTGTTGACAAATACCGGCAGGTGCTAAACTGGATGGGTTGTTCGGCTAATAAAAGGCACCTGGTAGGTTGCAGACCTACCAGGTGCCAGTTTAGGTGATTTATTCAGTCTCTCCTACAGCAGCGCGGAGCTTCTCTTCCATACTAGCGTTGATCTCCTCAAGCTCAGGTGTCAGTGCCGGATACCAGTTGATATTGTCAATGGCCTCCGTCGGGAAACTCTCGTTGATGAGGGCGGCTTGCGCTTCATCAAGGAAGTCTGGAGCACCTTGCACACTGGATAGGAATCCGCCACCCGAGATCACCATACCGGCAATTTCTGGCCTGTAGTTGAACTCGATAAAGGCATAGGCCAAATCGATATTCTCAGCGCCAGCAGGGATGGAAAAGGTGTCAATCCAGCCCAGCGCGCCTTCATCGGGAGCGATGAACTTGATATCGGCATTCTCTTGGCTCAGGAGCCAGCCGGTGCCGTCCCAGCCCTGGGAGACCCAGGCCTCTTCAGACAGCATCGCGTCGATGTGTTCTTGGCGAGTTGTCCAGTAGTTCCGGACGTTGGGCTTGCACTCGATGAGGTAATCCAAGGTCTCGCTCAGAATCTCTTCCCACTTCACCGGATCATCAACGTAGGAGAAGAGATCGTGTCCCAGGCCATAGGCGGCCCCGACGAAAGTAGGATAGCGGAAGCGGTAGGTGACGCGACCATCGTACTTGGGATCGCACAACTGTTGATAAGAGGTGACCGGTTCATCCGTCAAAGCCGTATTGATGACCAGCCCTGAAGTGCCCCAGGTGAAGGGGATTGAGAAGTAGTCACCACCAACTGTTGACATCTCCTCCACTGCCGAAGTCATGGAGGGAACCACATTGTCGAGATTGGAAACGCGGCTGACATCAATGGGTTGATAAATTCCATATGTTTCCTGGGCTGCGGCGACGTTGTCTACAGAGGGCGAAGCGATATCCCAACCTTCACCTTCAGTTGCCGCCAGCTTACTGGTCAGCTCACCATTATTGGAGATATATGTGATCTCGAGGGTAGCACCGGTCTCTTCCTCGAAGGCAGCTTTCACATCGTCCGGTACGTAACCTTCCCAGGTCAAGACCTGCAGGGTTTGTCCTTCGAAAGAT